>CAMBJN010000005.1 GCA_945867755.1 Polynucleobacter meluiroseus | reverse complement strand
GCTGCACTGATAGCAGTGCGAATAAAGACTTGCATGTGTTTCTCCTAAACATGAATAAAGATCACGCACTTGGCATGAGTAAAGTTCAATGCTTAGGAATTAGGCGGACCCCTGACATCAAAAGGTCGATAGGCTTCGATTGAAGCCTGATATGTTGTGTAACTATTGATAGCAGCAGTGGTTTTATCAATGGCCGGCAAACTCAAGGGAAGGGACGGCATAGCCGCACTTAAAGTTTGCGAGTCATAAGCGGCACAGTGATGCTTGCCATCTGAATCATGATTGCCATGATGATGTTTAGCGTGATGATCATGGCAATCATCTTGGTGTTTTGCATGACCAGCTTGCTCTATATGTCCGACATGATCTAAGGGCACAGACTGAGTTACCGCTAAACCATGCGCAATACCATGGCTAAAACCTTGCCACTGGGCTACAAACAGGCCCATAACAAGGAAAGACAAAAGAAAAATCGTGCGGGGTTTAAACACCAATAACTTTATTTAGTTACCGAACAACTTTTGGCGCAGCTCACGACGCTCTTGCGCCTCTAAAGATAGATTCGCTGTTGGACGCGCCAACAAACGTGGAACACCAATTGGCTCGCCAGTTTCTTCACACCAACCATAATCACCAGACTCAATGCTCAATAAAGACTGCTCTACTTTCTTAAGCAGTTTGCGCTCACGATCACGTGTGCGTAACTCCAAAGCATGCTCCTCTTCAATCGTTGCACGGTCAGCGGGATCTGGAACTAAAACGTTTTCACGAAGATGCTCAGTGGTTTCATTTGCGTGCAGCAGAAGATCTGCTTTCAAAGCCAGTAGCTTGGCTTTAAAAAAATCTAGTTGAGCAGCATTCATATAATCCTTTTCAGGCATTTTTACGATATCTGCTTCTGTTAATGCTTTCTTACTCATTTCCTGTCCTTTCGGGACTTCATTCTTACTTCGCTAAATTTAAAATACTTGCAATCTGATTACAGATAATTTATTGCGCCGCAATACTGCTTAATTTTTATAAGAGCTCAGCGCGCGGATTCTACCCTAATCTTTAAAGATTACACCAAACATGTTTCAAGACCACCCAATAAAACATCTTTGGGTAGGTCAATTCCAATGAAAACCATCCTGGTTTCTTTTTTATCTTTACCCCAAGGCGCACCCATATCGGAGCCCATCATTTCATGAACCCCCTGAATAATGACTTTACGAGCCCCGCCTTTTATATACAAAACACCTTTATATCTCAACATCTTAGCGCCGAATACGGACAAAATACCGCCCAAAAAGTCCTCAAGTTTCTGAGAATCAAATGGTCGATCGCTTCTAAAGACAAAAGATTGAATTTTGTCTGTGTGGCTTTTTTTCATGAATTGCACAGGCTGAGCATGCTGGTGCCCATGCTGATGATCATGGTCATGATTACAGTCTGGGCCGTGCTCATGATCGTCGTGTCCACAGTTTTCATGGTCATGATTGTCTTGCTCTAAGAAATGCGGGTCAATATCAAGTTTGTCATTTAAGTTAAAGCCACGTAAATCAAGCACCTGATCCAAAGACACAGTTCCTTGAGTTATGCCCGAGATTGGCGCACGAGGATTCATGTGCATCAATCGGTGTTTTAACTGATCCACTACTTTTGCATCAACCAAATCTGTTTTAGTGATAAAAATTCTGTCCGCAAAACCAACTTGCTGCTGCGCTTCTTCGTGTTGATCCAATTGCTGGTTACCGTGCTTTGCATCCACCAAGGTCACAACGGCATCCAGAATGTAATGGCTGGCGATTTCATCATCCATGAAGAATGTCTGAGCAACAGGGCCAGGATTGGCCACCCCAGTGGTTTCAATCACCACGCGATCAAAATGAATTTTCTTATTTTGGCGAGATTCGAACAAATCATTCAGCGCCTTAACCAAATCACCGCGGATGGTGCAACAAACACAGCCATTGCTCATCTGAACAATTTGCTCATCACTGTCCTGAATCAAAATGTCGTTATCGATATTTTCTTCACCAAACTCGTTTTCAATCACAGCAATTTTTTTGCCGTGATTTTCATGAAGAATATGTTTGAGCAAAGTTGTTTTGCCGCTGCCCAAAAAACCGGAAAGTATTGTTACTGGTATTAAAGCCATGCCTATGCGTCCTTATTTAATTTCTTAATTATGAGCCTATCTAGTTCTGATAGCTATATCCTTTGAAGCAACAAGCCCTTCAAGTAATCCCCCTCGGGAAAGCTTGTTAAAAGAGGGTGGTCAGCGCCAGAAGATAAGCGATGCATCAATCTAAAATCCATCGAAGTGTTGCCAGACAGTGCCATTGCCTCGGCGCTGGCCATGGCAATAGTTCTTTCAAACAACGCTGAATCAACTGCGCCAGAACAAGAAAACGTGAACAATAAACCGCCCGGTTTTAAAAGTTGCATACCAGTACGATTAATTTCTTTGTAAGCTCGCAACGCTTTATCCAAATGATGGGAGGATGGGGCAAATTTAGGTGGATCTAAAACAACGATATCGAATTGCTTCTCTTCTTTTCTTAATTGCGTCAACACTGTAAATGCATCTGAATCAATCCAGGTGGCTCGAGACTCATCAAATCCATTTAACAACATCTGTCTTTGCGCCATTACCAAAGCTTCACCTGAAGAATCAACTGAAGTCACATGCTTTGCGCCGCCCTTCAACGCTGCCAAAGAAAAGCCGCCGGTATAGCAAAACATATTTAACACTTCTTTATCTTTGGATAGCTCACTTAAAAGATGTCGGCTATCTCTTTGGTCAATATAAAACCCTGTTTTATGGCCATGCACCACGTCCACGCTGTACAGCACGCCGCACTCATTCACATTGACGGGAGTTTCTGGCATTTGGCCAAACAGTGCGCCAACTTGAGACTCAAGACCTTCGCGGGCGCGAACGGCTGCATCAGATCGCTCAACAACAGTTTTGCAAGCTGTTTGCTGAACCAAGGCTTGTACAATCGCCTCTTTCCAATGCTCCATGCCAACAAATAAAAATTGGCACACCAAAGTATCTGCGTACTGATCAACCACCAACCCGGGTAAACCATCGCTCTCGCCAAAAATCAGACGAATCGCGTTGGTGTTTTTGATCCACTGCGCTCTGTGTGCAAGAGCTCTAGAAATACGCTCTTTAAAAAAAGCATGGTCAATAGTTTTAGCCTCATCCCAAGTCAGTATCCGCACCCTGATTTGTGATGTTGGGCTATAAAGACCTTTGGCGATGAAGCTGCCATCATGGGCCAACACTTGAACTGTTGCGCCAGGATAAATCTTACCGTCCACGCGCTCGATTGCATTCGAATAAACCCAAGGATGTCGCCTGAGGAGTGGGCGCTCCTTACCGGCTTTTAAGGTGATGCTCGCTTGCATTATTGACTCTTCTTATTTTTAGCTCTTGGATGAGCCAAGTCATAGGCTTGGGCTAAATGCTGAAAATCCAAGGCGGTATAAATTTGTGTGCTGGTGATGCTTGCATGGCCCAACATTTCTTGAACGGCACGCAAATCACCTGATGATTGTAAAACGTGACTGGCAAAACTATGTCTGAGCATATGCGGGTGCACATGAGTGGGCAACCCTGCCTTGACTGCCAGTGTTGCCAAATGTTGCTGAATGGTTCTAGATGAAGCTCGCTTACCTTGTTTATTGATGAATAGAGCCTGAACAGCTTCTTTTTTCGTCGATGCGCAATTAGCACGCACCACAATCCAATCTTTCAATGCTTGAAGGGCTGCCTCGCCAACGGGTACAGTTCTTCTTTTTTTGCCTTTACCCAGCACCATCACTTCGCCAGCCTCAAAATCAACCCAACCAGCAGATGAATGCTCTTTGGTTTCAGTCGGACTCAAATCAATGCCCAGCAATTCAGACAAGCGCAAACCAGAGGAATAGAGCAGTTCAACTATGGCCCTGTCTCTTGCCCTTAAAAAAACATCTGCTTGAACGCTTTCTTTGTTGGCGCCCTCCACCAGGCTGATCGCTTGCTCAACAGACAAGGCTTTGGGCAAAGGCTTGTTTCGTTTGGGCGCTTTGATATCACTCAAAGGGCTTTTATTGACCAAACCTTTTTGATTGGCCAGCCACAAATAAAAACCCCTCCAAGCAGATAACATTCTTGCAATGCTTCTTGAGGCTTGTCCCTGCGAGTGGAGCTTTACAACCCACGACCGCACTTGATCTGAGGTAACGTCCGCCAGCTCAAGCCCTTGTTCATCAAGTCTGGCCAATAAATAATCAAGATCTTTTGTATAAGCGGCAATTGTGTGCTGAGACACCTGCCTGACCACATGAAGTTCACGCAGGTATTCTTGCGCGAGCAAAGACTTCATGATTAGCTCAATCCTATTCTTTGCAGCGCGTTAATGCTGCTAAAGCGAGTTCACCGATTTGATCCAAGTAAACGCGCCCCATGTCAGAAGTGAACTTTTCAATACTGTGGCTAGCAAGCAATATTTGAACTTGTAGCGATGTCAAATTGATCACCGCCAGACTCTGAATATTTCCTTTTAAATAAACTTTGATGGCATCACTGGACTGATCTAGAGAGCCGCAAAAATTGTCATGGTCACCATCAATTAGCTCAACCTGTTCAATGTCAAAAATTTTGGCCAATCCAGCGCTGATAGCAGCTCTGACATCGGCCTCAGCCTTGGCGGACAATAAATTTGATAACCACTGAATCATCAAGCCTTGCGTCTTATCATTTTGACTACCAAAACGTAGCATGTCCGATAGACGCTGATTCAAGGCCTGGTTTTGTTGACGCAAAACACCCAACTGACGCTCTTGTAAAGAAATAGCGCGATCGCCATGCGGGTTTTTTAATTGAATGTCTGCTAATAAATCGGCATATCTTTCAAAAAAACCTGGTGTCGCCAAAAGCCACTCTGCTACCAAGGCTTCGCGCTCTTGTTGTTCGGACGTTTGATTGTTTGCTTGTGTCATGATTGATTTAACTTATCCGTTAGTAATTTGTTGACCTGCTGTGGATTGGCCTTACCTTGTGTGGCCTTCATGATTTGACCAATCAAAGCATTAAATGCCTTCTCTTTGCCGGCGCGGAATTCCTCTACCGACTTTTGATTGGCTGCTAAAACTTGATCAATGATGGCCTCTAAGGCGCTGCTATCACTTATTTGCTTAAGTCCTTTTGCTTCGATGATGCGATCAACAGCATCAAGGTCTGATGCTTTCTCATCCCACATGGCTGTAAAAATTTCTTTCGCAATTTTGTTAGAGATCGTGCCATCGGCAATGCGTTGAATTAATTTAGCCAACTGAGAAGGATTCAGTGGCGATTGCGCAGCACCGATACCGTCCTTATTAAGCGCAGAAGCAAATTCACCAGTCATCAAGTTAGCTGCCGCCTTGGCTTGATCTTTGCCCACCTTTTTAAGTAGGTCCTCATAAAAATCAGCCGTGGCTCGCTCTTGCGTCAACACCTGACAATCATAGGCTGATAAACCAAATTCAGACTGCCAGCGCTCTGATTTTTGAGTCGGCAATTCTGTCATTTCAGAGCGCTCTTTGGCAATCCATTCTTCTGAAATCATCAGTGGCAATAAATCTGGATCAGGAAAATAGCGATAGTCATTCGCGTCTTCCTTGCTACGCATGCTGCGCGTTTCTTTTTTATCTGGATCGTATAGTCGTGTTTCTTGAACAACCCTGCCACCATCTTCTATCAATTCAACCTGACGACGAACTTCATATTGAATGGCCTCTTCTAAAAAGCGGAAAGAGTTCAGGTTTTTAATTTCGCAACGGGTGCCGTATTCTTTTTGACCAACATGCCTCACAGAAACGTTGGCATCGCAACGGAAAGAACCTTCTTGCATATTGCCATCGCAGACGCCCAACCAAACTACCAGGCTGTGCAGCGCCTTGGCATAAGCAACAGCCTCTGCAGCACTTCTCATATCTGGCTCTGTGACAATCTCTAGCAGGGGGGTGCCCGCACGATTTAAATCAATGCCGCTGGACGACTCGCCATGAGGACCTCGAAAATCTTCATGCAATGATTTGCCAGCATCCTCTTCTAAGTGGGCTCTGGTTAACTGAACTGTTTTAGCTACACCATCCAAAACAATGTGAACCTTGCCACCCTGCACAACAGGAGTTTCAAATTGACTGATTTGATATCCCTTAGGTAGATCAGGGTAGAAATAATTCTTGCGCGCAAAAATACTCATGGGCGCAATGCGTGCCCCAACAGCCAAACCAAAACGAATCGCATGAGCAACTGCCGCTTTATTTAACACTGGCAAAACACCGGGCAATGCCAAATCAACTGCGCATGCCTGTCTATTTGGCTCAGCACCAAATTCAATCGATGCGCCGCTGAATATTTTTGAGTTTGTTCTTAGTTGTGCATGGGTTTCCATGCCAATCACGACTTCCCATTTCATCAGGCACCACCTTTCACTGCAAAAGGTGACTGGGCTTGATGCCAATTTGTTTCTTGTTGATACGCGTGCGCCACTTGAAGCAAAGCAGCTTCTGAGAAGTAATTACCAATTAACTGCAAACCAACTGGCATGCCATGATTGCCAAAACCGCAAGGCACACTCATCGCAGGCAAACCTGCTAAATTTGGTGAAAGTGTGTAGATGTCCTCTAAATACATTTGCGTTGGATCTGAAACTTTTTCACCGAGCTTGCCCGCAACATTCGGCGCAACGGGCCCTGCAATGATGTCGCAAGCATCAAAAGCATTTTGAAAATCTTGCGCAATGATGCGACGAATTCTTTGTGCTTTTAAATAATATGCATCGTAATAGCCATGCGATAAAACATAAGCGCCAATCATGATTCTGCGCTTGACCTCTACCCCAAAGCCTTCTGATCTGGAGCGCTTGTACATGTCTGATAAATCACTGTACTCTGCTGCGCGATGTCCATAACGAACACCATCAAAACGACTCAAATTACTAGATGCTTCTGCAGGAGCCAATACGTAATACACCGGAATCGATAACTCTGTTTTTGGAAGAGACACCGCAACACACTCGGCGCCCATTTTTTTCAATTGATCAATGGCTGCATCAACAGCAACTCTGACATCTGCATTTAAGCCATCGCCAAAATATTCTTTAGGCAAACCAACCCTTAATCCCCTGAGGGGTAGGCCCGCCTCGCTAGACCAAGTTTTGCCAAGTGCCTTTGTGTAATCTTCTTTGGCGCAATCCAAGCTGGTGGAGTCTTTGGCATCATGTCCTGCCATGGCGTTGAGCATGATGGCGCAATCTTCTGCGGTCTTTGCCATAGGCCCAGCTTGATCAAGAGAAGATGCATAAGCAATCATGCCGTATCGAGAAACTCGCCCATACGTTGGCTTAATGCCAGTGATGCCACAAAAGGCTGCGGGCTGACGAATCGATCCGCCAGTATCTGTTCCAGTTGAAGCGGGCGCTAAGCCCGCAGCAATCGCCGCCGCAGAACCGCCGGAAGAGCCGCCGGGCACTCGCGTAATATCCCAAGGATTTTTAGTCGGACCTGCGTAAGCGCTTTCGTTTGAAGATCCCATGGCGAACTCATCCATGTTCACCTTGCCCAAACAAACCATGCCCGCACGACCAACCCCAAGTTCGGCAACCACATGCGCATCAAATGGACTGGTGTAGCTACTCAATATTTTTGAGCCAGCTGTTGTCTTCCAATGCTTGGTGACAAAAATATCTTTGTGCGCCAGCGGCACGCCCGTCAGAGCAGTCGCAGAACCGTCTGCCAATTGAGCATCAGCCGCCTTGGCTTGCAACAAGGTTTGCTCAACGTTCACATCAACAAATGCATTCAGTTCATTCGCTGCGGCAATGCGACTTAAAAAGTAATTCGCGAGCTCTTGACTGCTCACTTCTTTTGAATGAAGTGATTTTGATAATTCTGCAATTGTTTTGGTGTGCCAGCTCATTCGATCACCTTCGGCACAAGAAATAAACCATCGTATTCAGCTGGTGCATTTTTTAAATAAGCATCTCTTTGATCATGCTCCGAAACAACGTCTTCACGTAATGGCTGGGCAATGGCCATGATTTGCTCAATAGGATGAGCCAAAGGCTCAATACCATCAGTATTAACGGCCTGCATTTGCTCAACCAAATGGAAGACTTTCTGTAGCTGGGCTAAAGTGGCCTTGGCTTCGTCTTCAGAGAGCGATAAATGGGATAAATGCGCTATGCGCTTAACATCTTCGAGATTCATTTGTCCTGCTACGGTATCATTAAAGGGTTCATTAACGTATTAATTAATCTATTTTCCTACTTATATTATGTTTGGTCTCTTTCGCAACTACTTTTCTAATGATTTAGCCATTGACTTGGGTACCGCAAACACCCTTATTTATATGCGTGATAAGGGCATTGTCCTTGATGAGCCATCGGTTGTGGCGATTCGTCAAGAGGGCGGTCCGAACGGCAAAAAGACTATTTTAGCCGTAGGCAAGGAAGCCAAGCAGATGCTTGGTCGAGTTCCAGGCAATATTGAGGCAATTCGCCCCATGAAAGATGGAGTTATTGCTGATTTCACAATCACCGAGCAAATGCTCAAGCAATTCATCAAAATGGTCCATGAGACCAAATTGCTCAAGCCAAGTCCAAGAATCATCATTTGCGTGCCTTGCGGCTCAACCCAGGTTGAAAGACGAGCCATTCGTGAATCTGCCTTGGGTGCAGGTGCTTCACAGGTTTATTTGATCGAAGAGCCAATGGCTGCGGCCATCGGTGCGGGTTTACCAGTTTCAGAAGCTTCCGGCTCAATGGTGGTTGATATCGGTGGTGGCACAACAGAGGTCGGCGTCATGTCCTTAGGCGGCATGGTTTACAAAGGCTCCATCCGTGTTGGTGGCGATAAATTTGACGAAGCCATCATTAATTACATTCGTCGTAACTACGGCATGTTGATCGGTGAGCAAACCTCTGAATCCATCAAGAAAACGATTGGTTCAGCCTTCCCGGGCTCAGAAGTAAGAGACATGGAAATACGTGGTCGCAACCTGTCTGAGGGCATCCCACGCAGCTTCACAGTGACCAGCAATGAAATTTTAGAAGCTCTGACAGATCCGTTGAATCAAATCGTGACGGCTGTAAAGGTAGCCCTAGAGCAAACACCTCCAGAGTTGGCTTCTGATATTGCTGATCGCGGCATGATGTTGACTGGTGGCGGCGCTTTGCTTCGCGACCTAGATCGATTATTGCTTGAGGAAACTGGCCTGCCTGTTCATATTGCCGAAGATCCATTGACCTGTGTGGTCAGAGGCTCAGGCATTGCGCTTGAGCGCATGGACAAGCTAGGCGGCGTATTCTCTCAAGAATAAGTTCGCTAAGCAGCTAGAGAATTTAATTGCAGCTTAGCCCTCCTCCTCTCTTCAAGCAAGGCACGCCAGCTCTCATCAAGCTGGCTGGTTGTCTTTTGGTCAGTATTTTATTGATGGTCATGGATCATCAATTAAAAGCGCTAAATGAAGTGCGCTCGGTTGCCAGCTACTTACTCACCCCATTTCAATACGCCATGCAAATCCCCAGAAATGCTTTGGTGGCAAGTTACGACTACCTCACAAGTAAAGGCTCTTTAGAGGTAGAAAATGAGCTTCTAACCAAACGGGTGGCTGAATTAACATTATTGGCCAATCAGTCGGAGTTATTCATGTCTGAAAATGCGCAATTGAGAAAACTCATTGGCATCCAAGAACAGGCTCGCTTTAAGATTTTGCTTGCTCAAATCCTGTATAGCCCCTCCAACCCCATGTCTCAACTCGTTGTGATTAATCGAGGTGCAGCAGACAATATCTCCCCGGGACAAGCGGTCTCAGATCATCAAGGTATTGTTGGTCAAGTGGTTCGAGTCATGGAAAATAAATCAGAAGTGACTTTGCTAGATGACAGAGACATGGTGATCCCAATTCAGGTAGCCAGAAATGGCCTGCGAGGCGCCCTTCATGGGAATGGCAGGGGTCAACCACTAGAGTTGAGACACATGGCCGCAGTGAGTGATTTGCAAGTTGGCGACGTCTTGATGACATCTGGAATCGATGGCGTATACCCTGCCGGCTTTGCGGTTGCCACCATCGATAAAATTGAGCGCAACGTCGATAAAAATTTTGCTTACGTTTACTGCTCACCTGTCGGCGGTGTGAATCGCTTTCGTCATGTCATGATTCTTTTCTATGACTCTGGATTTGGCTCTAGGCCAGAGGCAAATAAAAGCATCAAAGAATCTGACACCAAGTCCAATCGCCTATACAGGGGTAAGCCATGATAGAAAGCGGCTACATCCTCCGTCCTGCGAACCCCCTTTTTATAGCAGCCACTTTGCTAGCAGCCACTTTGTTGAACTTCTTACCGCTTGGTAATGCGCCATGGGTACCAGATTGGTTGTTGATTTGCTTGGTGTTTTGGACCATTCACCAACCAAGAAAAGTGGGCATGGTTTGGGCATTTTGTTTAGGTTTGGTGATGGATGTTCACAACGGTAATTTACTGGGGCAATACGCATTCATGTACCCGCTGGTTGCTTACTTTGGTATTTTTTGGCAAAGACGAGTCATGGGATTCTCGCGCACTCAACAAGCTTTGCATCTCTTGCCACTTTTTATATCAGCTTCTATTTGGCCGTTGATTATTCGCTGGGTTGCCGCCGGTGAAATTCCATTCTGGGCATGGTCTAGTCTGTTTTCTGGTTTTATTGAAGCTCTTCTGTGGCCAATGGCAGTTTTCCTGTTGTTAGCTCCGCAACGAAGGCCGACTGACGTTGACCTCAACCGCCCGATTTAATTAACGACTCATGAATCGGTTCAATCAATATCAACCAACGGTTAAGTCATTTCAAGATCGACTTGCTGTTGCTATGATTTTTGTATTGATTTGCTTTTCAATACTTTTATTGAGATTTGTTTGGTTACAAGTATTCACTCATCATCGGCACTCTTTTGCAGCAGAAAATAATCGTATTGCTTTGATTCCAGTTCCAGCGAATCGTGGTCTTATTTATGATCGCAATGGCATTGTGATTGCCCGCAATTACTCTGCTTACACCTTAGAAATAAATCCCTCACAGGTTGAAATAAATTTAAATGATTTGCTTGATCAGCTGTCATCGGTCATTGATATTCAAGCTAAAGACCGTCGCAACTTTTTAAAGTTGGTGGCAGAGTCAAAAACTTTTGATTCATTTCCAGTAAGAACCTTGCTCAGCGATACAGAAGTTGCAAAATTCACAGCCCAACGCTTCAGATTCCCTGGGGTTGAAATTCAAGCGCGCCTATTTAGACAATACCCATACGATGAGCTTGGCTCACATCTGATTGGATATATTGGCAGAGTCTCACAGAAAGATCGTGAAAAATTGATTGCCGAACTAGAGTCCAGCAAAAGCGTGGATGAGAATTGGGCACAAAGAAAAAATATCAATTTATTGGGCATGCCCTACATTGGTAAAGTTGGCATTGAACAAAGTTACGAGCACGCACTGAGAGGCTCTCCTGGGTTTGAACAGATTGAAATCACTGCCGGCGGAAGAGCGGTCAGAACACTCTCATCTTCCTCTTCAACCCCAGGTAAAAATCTGGTGCTATCAGTTGATATAAAACTCCAATCTTTGGTTGAGCAGCTTTATGGAAAAAGGCGTGGTGCTTTTGTGGCGATAGAACCACAAACCGGAGACATCCTCGCATTTGTTTCAAAGCCTAATTTCAATCCAAATGATTTTGTTGAGGGTATTGATGCAAGCACTTGGAAGGACCTGAATGAATCTCTGGAGAAGCCCCTCTATAACCGGCCATTAAAGGGCACCTATTCTCCGGGATCAACCTACAAACCATTCATGGCGCTGGCGGCCCTTGAGACCGGTAAGAGGACCCCTAGTCAATCGATTGCAGATCCTGGTTACTTTATTCTCGGCAACAACACCTTCAGAGACGATAAAGTAGGTGGCCACGGCACAGTGGATATGGCCAAATCAATTGTTGATTCTTGCAATACTTATTACTACCATTTAGCTCGTGATATGGGCGTCAACCCTATGCACGACTTCATGAAACCACTTGGGTTCGGTCAAATCACCGGGATTGATCTCGATGGCGAATCTAGAGGAATTCTGCCCTCAACCGCTTGGAAAGAAAAAGCATTCAAGAAAACGGATCAACAAAAATGGTTTGAGGGCGAAACCATTTCTTTGGGTATTGGGCAAGGTTATAACAGCTTCACCATTTTGCAATTAGCTCATGCCACGGCCAATATTGCCAATCAAGGTGTTGTGATGAAACCTCACTTGGTTAAATCAGTTGAAAACCCCATTACCAAAGATCGTGTTTTGACCACAGCCCAAGAAAGCTACAAAATTGATCTAAAGAAAGAAAACATTGATGTGATCACCAGTGCCATGGTTGATGTGAATAAATTTGGTACATCTGCAGCAGTATTTAAAGATGCTAGCTATAACGCAGCAGGTAAAACTGGTACGACACAGGTCTATAGTCTGAATGCCAAAAACTATAACCACGGTGCAACACCTGAATTTTTAAGAGACCACGCTTTATACGTCGTCTTTGCTCCAGCAGAAAATCCGAAAATTGCCATTGCAATGATTGTTGAAAATGCTGGCTTCGGTGCAGCTCACGCGGCCCCTATTGCGCGACGCGCGCTTGATTACTATCTTGAGGGTCGTTGGCCTAAGGAGGTTCCTGAATGGAAAAACGCTCCTTAATTCATAAAATTGATTTTCTTTGGCGCGGCCTAGACAAAACTTTAGGCTTGATTGTTTTAGCTCTTGTGGCTATCAGTATCGTCACATTTATCTCGGCCACCAGCGGAACTCATGTCAAATTTGTTGATCAAGCACGCAATCTGATTATTTCTATTGGCGTGATGTTGATTGTTTCTAGAATTCCACCTAAGTGGCTAGAAAAATCTGCGATTTGGATTTACACCATTGGCATTGCCTTACTTCTTGCAGTAGCGGCTTTTGGCCTGATCAAAAAAGGTGCGCGTCGCTGGGTCAATGTTGGCATTGTGATACAGCCTTCAGAAATCATGAAGATTGCAATGCCAATGATGTTGGCTTGGTACTTTCAACGTCGTGAAGGCGTCTTAAAAACTTGGGATTATGGTGTGGCAGCTTTGTTACTCATTTTGCCAGTGGCTTTGATTGGCAGACAGCCTGACCTTGGCACAGCATTGCTGGTTTTGGCATCTGGTCTTTACGTGATCATTCTTGCAGGATTTCCTTGGAAGTACATCATTCCAGTGGTGGGCGCTGGCACCCTCGGAATTTTATTGATCATCATTTTTGGTGGCTACATTTGCGAACCAGAAGTGAAATGGTACCTTCTTCATGAGTATCAAAAAAATCGTGTCTGCACTCTTTTAAACCCCAGCTCAGACCCTCTTGGCAAAGGCTTCCATACGATTCAGTCAATCATTGCGATTGGCTCTGGCGGGCTTTTTGGCAAAGGCTGGCTCAATGGCACTCAAGCACACCTTGAGTTCATTCCAGAAAAGCACACTGATTTTATTTTTGCTGTCTTTGCCGAAGAATTTGGATTGCTTGGCAACATCATTTTGTTGGGCTTGTATGTTGCTTTGATTCAAAGAGGCCTCTCTATCTCATCTAATGCGCCAACACTCTTTACAAGATTGCTGGGCGGCTCCGTCACAATGATTTTCTTCACCTACGCCTTTGTTAACATGGGCATGGTCAGCGGGCTTTTACCTGTAGTGGGCGTACCCCTACCATTCATCAGCTATGGTGGAACGGCCCTGGTGACATTGGGCGTTGGCATTGGCATTTTGATGAGTATTCATCGCTACCGAAGGCTTGTTCAAAGTTAGATTCTGTTTAAGGCAAAAACAAAGACGTTAAAAAGCCCAGCTCGAAGCTGGGCTTTTTAATATTGCAAATCAGTGAATTACTTCTTACGCTTATTCACCGCATCTTTAAATGCTTTACCAGCTGAGAACTTAACTGTCTTGGCGGCAGCAATTTTGATTGCTTCGCCAGTTTTTGGATTGCGGCCCATACGTGCAGCACGCTTGCCAGAACCAAAAGTACCAAAACCAATCAACTGAACGCTATCACCTTTTGTAACAGCTTTTTTGATGTTATCCATAACTGAATTCAATGCAAATTCAGCTTTGGCTTTTGACAATTCAGATTCTTCTGCAATTGCGGAAATTAGTTCTGCTTTATTCAAGTGATGCTCCTTATCAATCATTGTTGGATGGTTGCACGTAGAACACTACGCAATCAAATTGTAACCATAATTATTGTAAAGAATATTAAATTTGAGTTAAATGTTTTAAGTAACAAATTAACGAGCAATTTGTTATATTTACAACAATGTCCCCGTCTATTTTTTTAAGCCCCGCCCTTATTAGCGTTGCCGCCATTCTTTATGCCGCAAGCTTTTTAATTAACTCTTATGTCATGGGCTCATTTTCATTTTCACTGGGGGTTTCTTGGGTTTTTTTACCCGCAGGATTAAGGCTATTACTAACCTTACTTTTAAATAAAAATGGGGCCCTGGGCATTGCAATTGCTTCTATTGCTATCAGTCTTGGCTTCTATTTTGAAGATCCTGTTTTAGGAATCGGCGCAGGAATCATCAGTGGTCTTGCGCCATATATTGCTAAGCTACTGGTTTTTCCAGACAAGGACTCAAGTCACGATCTCTCATTGCTTGATTCAAAGCAACTACTTAACTGTGTCTTTGTTTTTTCGGTTGTCAGTCCGCTCATGCACCAAGCATGGTACTCGCTGCACAATAAAGAAAGTTTGTTCTTTGAAGATCTGGGGGTGATGATCATCGGGGATTTGATTGGCACCTTGATTATTATCTATTTGGCCAAAGCAGCCATCTTTCTTTATAAGAAAAGGGTCTTTAATCAAAAAGCTTAATCCCTATTTTGAGTATTGATTTGATGCTTTAGAATGAGTCCTTCTTTCAAAAGAAGAGCGTCTTATGACTAAAGAAAATAATCACTTCTTCACAAGAGAAGTCGAAAAAACAGAAGTTAAATTAATTGATAGTAAAGAATTGATGGGCAAGTCCAACTACTTGGACATTGCGCATGAGGGTGAGGTCTATCGACTGAGAATCACCAAATACAGAAAATTAATTCTGACCAAGTAGTTAATCAACAATCAGCAAATCTTTGACAAAATGCCCTGTGTCACCAAAGCAGGTCGTTGGGATGCCCACATGCTCTTCATAAACCAATGAAACACGCTTACCCATACTTTCATTAATTTTCTTGACGACGGATTCATTGTGAACCGTGAAGTTAAACTTTTCAGTCAAAGTGCCAGGCATATTGATCATTGCCAACTCCCCCTCCCAGGTTTTGCATACCCAGCCTTTTTTGGAAAACTTTTGCACGTACCCAGCTCGCTCACCAGCTGAATAGCTCCAAGTCAAAACCAGCCACGTGTAAAGACAGAAAAGCAAAACCAATACAAATAAGAATCCTAAAAATTTTTTCATGCTTACTCCGGTGTTGGGTCATGCCAAGTTGGATATTTTTGCATCACACTTAGAAACAAAGATGACTCAAGGTGTGCATTTAACCATTGTTTTAAAAAATTCAGGCCAGCTTGATCAATCCAGTCAGGATCAACCATTGCAAACTGACGAACAAATGGAAAGATCGCTATATCAGCCAAACTGATCTTAGGTCCCAATAAATACGGATTTGCCTTTAGCCGCTCATTAATAGGGCCTAAATACAGCGCCACTGCTTGGCTCAAAGTCTCTTCAAGCTGAATATCTGGGCACTTATCAGGGTACTTGTATTGATCCAAGAGCTTTTTAAAAGGTCCGTCATTTTTTGCCACCCATTCATCAATCAAACTTTCTGTTTCTGCAGAAAGCCACTGATCTGGATCAGACTTTGCCAAGGCCCATTTCATGATGTCGTAACTTTGTTCAATCACAAGTCCGTCACTCTGCAAGACTGGGACAGTTGCTTTGGGGGAGATTGCTAAAAAAGAAGCGGGTTTTTTTCTTAAAGAAATTTCTCGTATTTCAACAGCAATACCCGAATAAGCCAAAGCCATTCTTGCGCGCATGGCATAGGGACATCTTCTATAGGAGTAAAGAACGCTTGAACCCATCAATTATTTAAATAAGTCATTTCTAGCATCTTCACCAAGGCATACACACTTTGATTGGTTGGGGTTGGTATCCGATGAGCCAAGCCACATCTAACAATATAGCCATTTAAATAATCAATCTCGGTTTTTTTACACTTCATCAAATCTTGAGCAGTAGAAGATTTTTGTTTTGTCATGGTCTTGGCAATTTGTTGATTGGCCAAGATTGCTTGCTCATGACTAATGCTGATGCCTTCTTTTTCTGCAACAGTTAAAAACTCTTTGGTAATTTGATCTATAAGGTCATTGATGTGCTTTGACTGAACCATTTGTCCGTATTCAATTTGGCCAATCCCAGAAATCGCGTTGTAACTGCAATTCACTAAAAACTTTAACCACATCTCTTGTTTGATTTTTTTAGAAATACTGCAGGGAACATTTCCCCCGTTCAGGTAATCTTGAATGCTATTCAAGTCTTCAATACAAGCCTCTCGACCCTCAAGATCACCAATCACCAAATCGCCTCGACCAAAGTGCTTCACGTGACCCGGGCCCGCCATTCCTGTTGCAACATAGACAACAGCTGGATAAACAGGATTTAAAAGCACGGCGCTTATGCGCTCAGCGTTATCAACCCCATTTTGTAGGCTTAATATGATTGAGTCTTCGGATAAATAAGGCTTGATCTCTTTAGCAACAGATTCTGTATCAGGTGACTTAACGCAGAACAAAACAAGATCTGCGTTCTTAATAGCTTGATATTCGGTGCTGGCTTTGACTGAAACACGCTCTTGAAAAGACTGGCACTCCATATACAGGCCATTCTCTTGAATAGCTTTCACATGATCTTGGCGCGCAATCAAGGTAACGTCGCACCCGGCTCTTGCCAATAATCCACCAAAGTAACTTCCAACAGCCCCAGCACCAACAACGGCTACTGTTGATATTTTATTTTTCATCTCTTGATTTTACGCCTTTGATTCAAGCCCGTGATCAGCAAATTTATCAAAAATCCTTTAGAGTGGATAAGATAAACAAATCGCAAAGGCAAGCTCATGAAAGCATTTCTCATCAACCCCAAGCTCAAAGAAGTCACAGAAGTTGAAATTGACCCATCTATTGAAGCAGTCCAAGATTTAATTGGCTTTAAAACGGTCGACTCAGATGAAATTGACTTTAATTTTGATCAGTTGTTTTTTGATGAAGAGTGTTTTATTCGCCAACAAGATCAAGTAGGCCGCTTCAAGGTTGATAACTTAGCACCCATCGCAGGCAAAGGGGTGATCGCTAACAGCCCAGATAATGGCAAGACCATTTCTAGCCCTAAAGTCACCTTAGAAGCTCTGACCAAACGTGTCACATTTTTGTGATCTAAATGACCATTGATAAAAACAGTTATCAAATTGATATCTCTGATGGCATTTTGCTGATCAAGAATCAAAACACAACCATTGGTTACTGTCGATTTCTAGATTCTGGCGACATTGAGTACATCTATGTGAACTTGGCTTATCGTCGCCAAGGCTATGGCAGGATCTTGATTGATGAAGTAAAAAAGATCACGGGCAAAATTGGTCAGATTCATGAACCCATTTCACCCCTGGGGTCTCAATTCTTCAAAGGCATTAGGATTCTTTAAATACTGCCAAAAGCTCCACGATTGAAATCACTGATCGCTTGATCAATTTCCTGTCGGGTGTTCATCACAAAAGGTCCGTGCCCCACAATCGGTTCTTCAATAGGTTCACCACTTAATAGCAAGGCCACTGTGTCTTCAAGAGCTGTAACTTTAATGTCTTGTCCATCTTGACTGAACATCAACATCTTGGCGTCTTTTGCAATAACTCCTGAATCGCCAGCACCCTCAAGCGCTCCGCGCAACACAACCACAGAAGTATTCCAACCATCCGCTACAGGCAAAACAAGCTCTTCGCCTTTTTTCAGGCGAATGTCAAAAACATTCATGGGTGTGAACGTTTTTGCAGGACCCGTGTGTCCTTCGTGCTCTCCGGCAATCACTCTGATAGATCCTCTTGAATTTGATAATTCAATCTGAGGAATGCTCTGACTCAAAATAGGCTGATAGCCAGGCGCAGTCATTTTATGTTTTGCGGGCAAATTGACCCACAGCTGAACCATTTGCAAAACTCCGCCTCGTTTAGCAAAGTCATCTGAATGAAACTCTTGATGAAGGATGCCAGAACCAGCAGTCATCCACTGAACATCTCCGGGACCAATCGTTCCACCTTGACCCGTTGAGTCTTTGTGAGAGACCTCACCGTCATAAACAATGGTGACGGTTTCAAAACCGCGATGAGGATGAGTGCCCACACCTTTGCGCTCAGTCGTTATAGGAAACTCTGCTGGGCCCGCCAAATCTAACATCAAAAATGGGCTCATCTCCTTACCGAGTTGCTGATAAAAAAATAAAGTGCGTACTGGAAAACCATCACCCACCCAATGGCCCTGATCGTTGCCCTGAACACCAAGAAGACGCTTCATATTAATTGACTCCAGCTCTTAAATTTGTTGAATCTTATCTATCCATATTAATCACTATCTGAATAATTTTCAGGCGCACTGCATAATAAGGATATCTTCTTATAAACATCAGACAAGCCTTCAAGTTATGTTCAGCACCCCAACCCTCAGCTTTTTCCAAGAAATCATCGAGTTGATAGGGATCTTCTCGTTTGCTGCCTCAGGACTGATTGCAGGCCTCAAGAAAAAATTAGACTTGGTGGGTGTCAGCATCGTGGCTGGTCTGACTGCTTTTGGTGGCGGTACATTAAGAGACATTCTCTTGGATCGCAGACCCTTCTTTTGGGTGGAACACTCCTACTGGCTTTGGGTCATCATTGCGCTGACGATTATCAGTATTTGGTTCATCAAAAACAAACACTTGGTCTACACAGAAAAAATGATTCAGTTGCCAGATGCCATGGGCCTTGCCTTGGCGACGATCTTGGGTACTCAGATTGCACTTCAATTTGACATGCCCTTAGTTGTGGCGATTTTGCTGGGTGTTATTTCTGCAACTTTTGGTGGCGCTTTACGTGACATCGTCTGCGGAGAAATTCCTCAACTCTTCTCAGACAATCGCCCGTATGCCGTCATTGCATTTGCTGGCAGTGGTTTGTATATCCTGCTGAGCACTTACTTATTAGATGAATCTGCAGCAGCAGTAATTTCCTTCATGTTCATTTTCATCATTCGAGCGATTGCCTTGTATAAAAATTGGCACCTACCAACCTTCAGGGCTTGAACATGAACATCAATGCAGACTTCACCCAAAAAGCCGTGGTCAACTCTCACGAAGCACCATGGTTACCATCACCAATGGCAGGCGTTAATCGAAAACCTCTGGATCGCATCGGTGATGAAGTTGCCATTGCAACAACCATTGTTAGCTATGCGCCCAACTCTTCTTTTCCAAAACACTCTCATGATGCTGGAGAAGAAATACTGGTACTTGAGGGAACCTTCTCAGATGAGAGCGGTGATTACTCAGCAGGCATGTACTTGCGCAATCCACCCAACAGTTCACACACACCTTACTCAAAAGAAGGCTGTACGATTTTTGTCAAATTAAGACAATTTCATCCAGATGATTCTGCGACTATCAGAATCGACACTAACAACACATCTTGGTATCCGGGACTGGTTCCTGGACTTTCTGTCATGCCTCTACATGAATTCGATGGCGTGGGCACGGCACTCGTGAGGTGGGCACCCAACACCGTCTTTAATCCACACGTTCATCCAGGGGGAGAAGAAATTCTAGTGTTGGAAGGTGTGTTTCATGATGAGCATGGCTCGTATCCGAGCGGCACCTGGATCAGAAGCCCTAGATACAGCAAGCACACCCCCTTCACCAAAGCAGAGGGTGCGCTCATCTATGTCAAGACCGGACATTTAAATCACAAGCTTGAATCAATATTTATCTAAATACTATCTTCTGGCAACCACACTAAGGTTTGGGTCATTATTGATAAAACCAATAATCTCAGAACCCTTCAGCTCTCCTTTGAAGGTGTACTTTTTTGTTTTGTGCATGAATTCAAACTCAATATGATTGCCTCGAATTCGACCATCTTCAAAGGTAACAGGTCTTCTATTTCCCTGCTCTAGGGTTCCGTCAAAAAACTGTTTCTTTTGCAAAATTTGAAGATTGACCGTTTCAATTCCTGGTAAACCAGAGAAACGCCAAGAGCCATCAATGTTGGCAGGCACAATCCACAAGTAAGCGACTTCGCCATTTGAAATTCTGGTTTCTTGATCAGCCACCCATGACTCAATGTGGAAGGTATTTGAAACCACGCGCGTACCCGGTTTCATTTTTAAAATTTTGGGCATTAACTTTAAATTCAAGTTATTGCCTAAATACAAAGTCAGGACCGTGGCTTTAGAAAAATCTTCAACAAAGATATCCCCTTGCTTGAGCTCGACAAGATCGACGACTTTGGCTCTTTCCGCGTTTCGCTTTGATAGCTCAACCAAATCACGGTTGTATTCAATGCCTACTGCACGAACCTTGTACTTCTTTGCTGCCTCAATCGGAATCACGCCATCGCCTGAGCCAAGGTCATAAACAATGTCGCCAGGAACAACCTTGGCAATGGCCAACATTTCATGGGCCATCTCTATCTTAGTTGGCACCCACATCACGTCTTTGCCATGAGAAGCCATTTGGAGATGAAACTTGTCATCACCATAATTCTTTGTCATGCAGCCCAATAAAACAAAAGAGCTGAAAGCCACAAAAGTCATGCGCAAAACTGTTTTTGAAATCACTGAAGCCAACTTTCTTATCACGTTGAAAAACCACCATCGAACCTACTTAACCTAAATAAGCACACATCAAGTTTACAGGGGTAAATTACTATAAAGATAGAGGCTCTTAAAAGCCCTTATTAAAGAAGGGGGTCAATGATTCTTGTCTAAGTAGCAAAGTCCGGTATGCTTAAAGAAAGCTGGGCATCAAACTTTAATCAGCAAGGAAACTCATCATGCCGACCTACACAGTGACCTACTCAAACGTTACATTTAGTAACTCTCAGTTAGAAAATATCGCTCAGGCCATCACAAGTACACATAACGAGTGTACTGGTGCCAATACTTATTTTGCTCAAGTGATTTTCCAAGAAACGCCCTCAGGCAAACATTTCATGGGCGGCAAACCAGTTCATCAGCCCCAAGTCTTTTTACATGGCCAGATTAGAGCAGGGCGAACGCCAGAGCTCAAAGAAAAACTTCTTGTGAATATGCGCGAATCACTCATCAAAAATTCCGGATTAAACCAAGATCAAGTTTGGATTTATTTAATTGATTTGGTCCCGGAGCAGATGATTGAATATGGTGAGATTCTTCCGCCATCGGGAAAAGAAAGAGAATGGTTTGATAATCTGCCCAGCGAATTACAAGCAAAGCTAAAAGCTCTAGAAAAATAGACTAACCAAGTCCAAAGATGCTAACTCTATTCTTAGCTTGCTGAAGGCAGTTCCACTACAAACCGAGCGCCACCGCCAATCTCATCCTGATAATCTATTAAGCCGCCATACCTGGTAACAATGTGTTTACAAAGCCATAAACCTAGTCCCATTCCTGTCTGCTTCGTTGTGCTCAGCAGTTCAAAGAGTTGTGATTTAAATTCAACGGGAACGCCTGCACCATTATCAGAAACACTTAATTGAATAAATTGCCCGCTCTTAGTAGCATTTATCACAATGCGGCGCTGGAGCGTTCCTGCATTAGCCAAAGCCTGAATTGCATTATTCAGGAGATTTAATATGACTTGCTCGATTTCTGAAGAATTTACTTTAATTAACAATTCATCATCGACTTGAAGTTGAATTTGAATATTCTTAGACTTCAGTTCTGGTTTGACAATGTCCAATACCTTGTCAATCAAACTACCCAGCTGAACTTCTTCAGCATTTGAGTCAACCTCGGTAAAGATTGACCTGAGAGATTTAACAATCGCAGCAGCTCTTTTATTGTCCTCTTCTAGGGAATCTAAAACCTCTTTACCCAGCTCAGGATTAATCACCCCTTTTTCTAAATTCATTTTAAGAAACTGGATATTGAGATTAGACGCACCAAGAGGTTGATTCAGCTCATGCGCAATCGAAGCAGATAAAGCACCCGTGGCCGCAGTCTTATTGGCCTTCATCAGACCATAGATCAGACGCTCCTTCTCTTTTAAGAGCTCAGTAATTTTTTTATTCTCTTCGGTCGTGCTCTTTAAGGCATTGGCAATTTGGTTTTCTTTTCTGATCTGTTTTTCCAAATAGAAACTGCCAAGTGCAACATACACCAATATCGTGCTGCCATAGCCAATCCATAAGAGGGTTAAGGCCAGCGCATCTTGAGCATATAAAAAGAAATTAGTTTGGGTACTTCCAAATAATATCCATAGAGTTCTAAGAATTTCCCCAAACAAAGTAAATGCTGTTAAAAAAATCAGCCACCTCACAACGATTGTTGGGTCTATCTTGTAATACTTTCTCAATTCCCAGATTTGCCATATTAAAAATAATTCTTGAGTGATTGTGATCAAAGCCACACGATGTTTAAAGGTGTCGGGCGTCACCCTCAAGTAGTCATAGAAAATCGAGATAAAAACCGGAATAAGCCACAAAAGCAAAGCTTGAATTTTGGTAAAGGAGCGCTGATTCCAAGAACGGTATAAAAATATGAGAAGAAAAACAGAAACAATGAACGAAGTATTTGCTATTGTGAGAAAAAACTGATGAGTCCACAAAGCAATGCCAAAGCTGAATGAGGACAGCGCGAAAATTCCGACGCTTAAAGGCCAATAGATGCTGAGCCCACTTGCTCCACTGACGCGGTATTGATACAGGGCACTTAAAAACAACCCAAGGCCAATTAGCGAAAATGCAATAAAAAATATTTGATTGGCTAATTCCATGTGCTGCATGGTACTAAAGATCATTAACAATGTCATTTAAAACAACATGGGAATAGAGCTGAAGCCCGCACTGCTCAAACGAAAAACCACCCGAAGGTGGTTTAAAGACTCTCAATGATGAGGGTTTGACAACAACCTACCCAAACCCGAATTTTTTATTAGGCCTATCAGAGTTTAATGATGCGCCAAGCACCCTCTGCACGGCCATCACCGGTTTTATCTCCTGGTTTAGTGTCTTTAACCCAGAAATACAGTGGCATGCCCTTAAATGCTAATTGCTTCTTGCCATCATCACGAGTGATGACAGAATAATCACCGGATACTGTTGGACTACCTTCAACTAACAGTGGCGGCCAATTAGTAGCACATGGCCCATTACACACAGACTTACCAGAACCAACCGGGTCCTTAGTAAAGATATACAAAGTCATACCGTTACCACCAACTAAAATGCCATCACTGACCTTGGTGTATGATGCCATTGGCCCAGCGGCGATGGACATAGCAGTTGTTAAAGTTACCGCAGCAATCAAACCTACAAATATATTTTTATACGATTCATTTAGATCTCCATTTATTTAAATTACAGCTTACTTCAAATCTGGTTCTTGTTTATAAATTCAAAAATTTAAGGGGTTGGGTGAATATTTTGATTATGGGTTCGCTGCGGACTAATTGGGTACTTCAAGAAGTTTTCTCTATGTCGTCTATAAAACAAGAGTCCTTCCTTCAGACTTTCAACTGATGCGCCTTGCTCAATCATTTTGTCCCAAAAATTCCAGTCTTCTTGAGGATGCACACCATCTTTAGATTTCTTTTTATAGCCAATCTTTTGCCCAAAACTTGTTCGGTACATCATCGACCCATGATGCAAGCCCTGACGATCCCAATAAAAATCGCCTTGGTGAGGCATTGTTTCTCCCGGAACCCTTGTAAGAATTTCCTCTTTTAACTCACCCGTAACAATGATGTCATATGTGACGATATCTGACTTGGCACTCGATAGTAGATCAATGGTATCGGAACGTAACCAGTTATCCGCTCCAATAAAAAGCACATACTCTGTGTTGACCATTGTCAGCATATCTTGAAAGTTATCCACAACACCAAGATTTTCTGGTCGGAAGACATATTCAACCCCAGGATATAGTTCTGGCAGGTGATCACAATCAAAACCACCATCATCCACAAATAAAATTCTCTCTGGAGATAAGGTTTGAGATAGCAAAGATTCAATACAGTGTGCTGCAAGGTGGCCGTATTTGTAGGAGGAAATAACAACTGTGATCATATTCAAGCGATTAGAGCACATATGTATGAAATTTTTATGATGGCCGCTCAAATGAAAAAACCACCCGAAGGTGGTTTGAAGAATCTTGGTGGCCCGGGGCGGAATCGACCAGGGCTGAGGATGCCTGACTCTTTATTTACAGTTGTTGTGTAACTTCCACTTTTCTTCATGCCCCATGGCTTTAGCAAAATCGGGCACTTTACATCTTTCCACTTCTTTGGCGTCTACCTCT
>CAMBJN010000004.1 GCA_945867755.1 Polynucleobacter meluiroseus | reverse complement strand
AAGAAGGCTTGCCTGAACCAGCAAACTTAGGACCTACTGGCTTTGCAAAATGATTTTGCTTGAATGTCTTACCTTCAGTTTGGCCCTGACTCTGGCCTTGGCCGAAACCTTGACCTTGGCCATGACGATTAGATGCATTGCTTGCACCTTTGCCGCCAAAAGATCTACCTGGGCGACCAGCGCCTGGACGAGATGATGGCTTGCGTGATTTTTCTGAAGGCTCAAGACCAGGAATCACTTCAGCTTGTAATGGCTGTTGTGTGTACTGTTCAATGGCACGAATCTTTGAGCGATCGCGGTGTTCAGCCAAAGTGATGGCTACACCACTGCGACCAGCGCGGCCTGTACGACCAATACGGTGCACATAATCTTCAGCTTTCATTGGCAAACCAAAGTTGATCACGTGCGTGATGGTCGGAACGTCAATACCACGAGCAGCCACATCTGTTGCTACCAAGATACGAGTTTGACCTTTGCGCAATGATTGCAGGCGACGATTACGAACAGCTTGAGGCATTGCACCGTGTAGAGCTGTTGCATCATGTCCGTCGGCACGCAATGAGTCAGCAATTGCTTCGCTATCTACCTGAGTACTAGCAAACACCACAGCTTGTTCCATGGTTGGGTCTGATAACCAATGGCTCAACAATTTATGCTTGTGAGCAACGCTGTCAGCCCAATGCAATGTTTGAGAAATATTTTCATGCTTGTCATGAGCATTGGCCAATTCAATACGACCAGGATTGTTCATGAGGCTTGTGGCTAATTGCATGATGCGCGGAGCAAAAGTTGCTGAGAACATCAATGTTTGACCACGATCTGAACATAATTGATGGATAGCTTCGATGTCGTCTTGGAAACCAAGATCCAACATGCGGTCAGCTTCATCAATGATCATACATTTCACTTTGTCTAAGCGAATTGAACGGCTGTTACTCAAGTCCAATAAACGACCAGGTGTTGCAACCACTAGGTTGGCACCTTTGATTTGAGAAATTTGTTTACCGTAAGGCATGCCACCCATGATGGTTGCAATGCGGATACCGCGAGCAAACTTAACCAAGTTAATGGCATCTGCAGTAACTTGCTGTGCAAGTTCCCGTGTCGGACATAAAACCAATACTTGTGGCTCAGCACGACCTGGAACAGGCTTGCCATTTGGATTAGCCGCTAGCAATTGATTTAATAAAGGCAATAAGAAGGCAGCTGTTTTTCCACTACCTGTTTGGCTGCTCACCATCCAGTCACCACCGATTAAGGCAGCAGGGATCACTTTTTCTTGTACAGGAGTAGCCTGTGTATAGCCAAGAGCTTCAGTTGCTTGAAGTAGGGGTTGGGCTAAGCCCATTTCTTTAAAACTAATAGTCATAGTCACGCACATCCCTTAGGAGGGATGTCCTTTCTGTGGTTTGGTCAATTAAGGCATCGACCAACAGACAAACAAAAAGGCATGATGTTCTCTAATTCAGAACTCTGGCTGGGGGCGATGTTTCATACTATAGGCCG
Organism: Polynucleobacter meluiroseus; assembly: GCA_945867755.1. Lineage (GTDB taxonomy): Bacteria > Pseudomonadota > Gammaproteobacteria > Burkholderiales > Burkholderiaceae > Polynucleobacter > Polynucleobacter meluiroseus_D. The sequence goes on along the minus strand of CAMBJN010000004.1, from coordinate 23,835 downwards.
GATTATGCCATACATCATGATGAATTGCTGCGATGCAGAATGAAAAACGGGGGCAAGCCCCCGTTAAGTGTTGATTTTGTTAATAATTATTTCGCTAATGGGATCAATGGCACGATTAAAAGGGCCACAATATTAATGATCTTGATGAGCGGGTTAATGGCTGGACCGGCTGTATCTTTGTAGGGGTCACCTACAGTGTCACCAGTCACAGCTGCTTTATGTGCTTCCGACCCTTTTCCGCCGTGGTAACCATCTTCAATATATTTCTTAGCATTATCCCAAGCTCCACCACCAGTACACATGGAGATAGCGACAAATAAACCAGTGATGATGGTACCCATCAATAAGCCACCTAATGCTGCTGGCCCAAGAAGTAAGCCAACCAAAATTGGTGCCACTACAGGTAAAAGTGATGGGACGATCATTTCTTTAATTGCAGCTGTGGTTAGCATGTCTACAGCTCTGCCGTATTCAGGTTTGCCAGTGCCATCCATGATGCCTGGAATTTCTCTGAATTGACGACGAACTTCTTCGACCACAGCGCCGGCACTTCTACCCACAGCTTCCATGGCCATAGCGCCAAATAGGTAGGGAATCAAACCACCAATGAAGAGGCCAATAATCACCATGTGATTTGATAAGTCAAATGTGACACGATGGCCAGCAGTTTCTAGTGTGTGCGTATAGTCAGCAAACAAAACCAAAGCTGCTAAGCCAGCAGAGCCAATTGCATAACCCTTGGTCACAGCTTTGGTTGTATTACCAACAGCATCCAATGGGTCTGTGATGTCGCGCACAGAGTCTGGTAATTCAGCCATCTCTGCGATACCACCAGCATTGTCTGTGATAGGGCCGTAGGCATCTAAAGCCACAACAATGCCTGCCATTGAAAGCATTGCAGTAGCAGCCACAGCAATACCGTAAATGCCAGCCAATGCGTAAGCCGAGTAGATTGATAAACAAATAAATAAGACTGGCCAGGCAGTTGATTTCATCGAAATACCTAGACCGGCGATGATGTTTGTGCCGTGCCCTTTGGTAGATGCTTCGGCAATGTGTTGTACTGGTTTGAAGTCAGTGCCTGTGTAGTACTCGGTTACCCAAACTAATACACCTGTTAGTAAAAGTCCGACGACTGTCGCTCCAAATAAACGCATCTGGCTGCCAGCAGCACCTAAAACATCATCAGGAATTAACCAAATTGTTACAAAGTAAAAGGCAATGAGTGAAAGAACGCCAGCAATGATTAAACCTTTATAAAGAGCTGGCATAACATTTTTCATACCAGGCGTAGCCTTAACAAAGCTACAACCAATAATGGATGCAATGATTGATACACCACCTAATACCAGGGGATAAATCACAGCTTCAAGAGCGGCTGACTTAATCATTAATGCACCCAGTACCATGGTGGCGATGATGGTCACTGCATAAGTTTCGAATAGGTCGGCCGCCATACCTGCACAGTCACCCACGTTGTCACCCACGTTGTCAGCAATGACTGCTGGATTGCGTGGGTCGTCTTCTGGAATACCTGCTTCAACCTTACCAACCAAGTCTGCACCTACGTCTGCACCCTTGGTAAAAATACCGCCACCCAATCTTGCGAAAATTGATATAAGTGATGAGCCAAATGCAAATCCTAGTAATGGTTTTAACAAAACATCTAAGCTTGTAGCGATGTTTTGACTGGATAACCAAATATAGAAAAGGGTGACGCCAAGTAGGCCTAAACCAACAACCAACATGCCTGTGATTGCGCCGCCTTTAAAAGCAACATTCAGCGCTTCATTCAAACCTTTGGTAGCAGCTTGTGCAGTTCTAACGTTGGCTTTAACAGATACATTCATACCAATAAAGCCGCAGGCGCCAGAAAGAAATGCGCCAATGACGAAGCCTATCGCAGTATTTAGATCTAGAAAAATTGCAATGAATACGGCTAAAACAACTCCGACTATTGCAATTGTTTTGTATTGTCTTGTTAGGTAGGCTCGGGCTCCTTGCTGAATGGCGCCAGCGATTTCTTGCATCCTGGGATTGCCAGCATCCTGTGAAAGAATCCAGCTTCTGACAATAAATCCATAAAGAACTGCAGCAAGACCGCAGGCTAAAACTAAATATAGTCCGAGTTGAATGTTACTCATTGTTGCTCACTCCTTTTGTTATAGACGCATACCATCGATGATGCTAATTGCTAGGATTTTTATAAGCAATAGCTATTGCCTAGTTGTAAACCCTAGGTATGACTAAAATTTGAAGTAAATTAAATCGATTACTCGAGCTGTCAGCTTGTTGATAGTTAGGTTTGTTAAGATTAGGGGTTAAGTATTGACCCAACGGAGAAAGAATGAGTTTAGATAAAGTCACCCCAGGTAAAAATTCCCCAGATTTTTTTAATGTGATCATTGAAATTCCAATGAATGCAGATCCAGTCAAGTATGAAGTAGATAAAGAATCTGGCGCAATTTTCGTAGATCGTTTTATGGGTACAGCAATGCACTATCCATGTAACTATGGATATATTCCTAAAACAATCTCTGATGATGGTGACCCAGTAGACGTTTTGGTGATTACCCCATTCCCGTTGATTCCAGGCGTCGTTGTTAGTTGCCGACCAATTGGCGTATTGATGATGGACGATGAAGCGGGCGGTGATGCAAAGCTCTTGGCTGTTCCTGAGGACAGGATTTTACCGATTTACACTCATTGGCAAAAACCAGAAGATATGAACGAACTGCGCCTGAACCAGATTCAACACTTTTTTGAGCACTACAAAGACCTTGAAAAAGGTAAGTGGGTGAAGATCAAGGGTTGGGAAGGCCCAGCGGCGGCCAAGCAAGAAATCTTGGAAGGTATTGAGAGATACAACAAATCTAAGTAATTAGTCTGCTGACACCAAACGGAGGCAATGGGATAATGATTCTCATGCCTCCGTTTTTTATTGCCCTATCCCAGTCAAACCCCGTTCTTGGTGATTTAACCAAGAACGCGCAGCTGATTCTCGATGATGCAAAAAAATCGAATGCCAAGGGCGCTAAATTACTGGTGACACCCGAGTTATCTCTCACAGGTTATCCGCCTGAAGATTTGCTGCTAAGAGATGCATTTATTCAAGCCGTTGATCAGCAATTGAAACAATTGGCCAAGGACTTGGCCATCTATCCCAATCTGAGGGTATTGGTCGGTCACCCGCAAAGAACATCTGTGGGCTTGCAAAATATGGCCAGCGTTTTATTTGAGGGCAAGGTGATCGCCTCTTATGCAAAACAAAAATTACCCAATCATGAAGTCTTTGATGAAGTGAGGTATTTTGAGCCAGGCAACGACGCTTGTGTGATTGATATTGATGGTACAAAAGTAGGTATTCTCATTTGTGAAGATACTTGGCACAGTGGCCCAGCAGCGCAAGCCAAGCATGCAGGAGCAAAGCTCTTGGTCGTTTCTAACGCATCGCCTTACCATTTAGAGAAACAAGATCTTCGTCAACAAATGATCAAGTCCATTGTTTTAGAAACTGGCTTGCCTTTGGTTTATTTGAATGCCGTTGGTGGACAAGATGAATTGGTGTTTGATGGCGCCTCTTTTGCTCTAGATAAGTCAGGTGAGCTTGTTATGAGCTTGCCTCACTTCAAAGAGTGTTTGTCATTGATTGAATTTAAGCAAGACCACGGCATCAGTGACTTAGTAAAAAATACCATCAGCCCCGTAACTTCGATTGAGGCTCAAGTCTATGAAGCCTTGGTACTAGGTGTTAAAGATTACTTGAATAAAAATAATTTTCCGGGCGCCATCATTGGTTTATCCGGCGGCGTTGATTCAGCCTTGGTCTTAGCGATTGCCGTTGATGCATTGGGAGCCGATAAGGTTCGTGCAGTGATGATGCCTTCGCGTTACACCGCTGACATATCTTGGATTGACGCCAAGCAAATGGCCGATAACTTGGGTGTGCAATACGATGAGATCAATATTGCGCCGATGGTGGATGCTTTTGATGCTTCATTGGCCTCGGAGTTCCAAGGTTTGCCCATTGATGCCACCGAAGAAAATATTCAAGCGCGTGTCCGAGGTACTTTGTTGATGGCCTTGTCGAATAAGTCTGGCCGAATTGTTTTGACCACAGGTAATAAGAGCGAAATGGCAGTAGGTTATTGCACACTTTATGGTGATATGGCTGGTGGTTTTGCTGTGATCAAAGACGTTGCAAAAACTTTGGTTTACCGTCTTTGCCAATACAGAAATGGAATCGCATCAGTGATTCCTGAACGCATTTTGAACAGAGCACCTTCAGCTGAATTAAGACCAGATCAAAAAGACCAGGATAGCTTGCCTGAGTATGAAGTATTGGATGCCATTCTTGCGCTCTATATGGAGCAGGATGAATCGATTCAATCCATCATCGATCGTGGCTTTAAAGCTGAAGATGTTGAAAAGGTCACACACTTAATCAAGATCAACGAATACAAACGTCGCCAAGCGCCTATTGGCGTTAGGATCACTCAGCGAGCTTTTGGTCGGGATTGGCGTTACCCCATCACCAATAAGTTCCGAGCTTGATTTTTGATAGCTTTATAGAAATTTAGGTATCATCAAATTTATTAGGAGATGAATATGAAACAAGTTACAGCAATCATTAAGCCGTTTAAATTGGATGAGGTCCGCGAGGGCTTGGCTGAATTGGGCGTCACAGGTTTGACAGTGACTGAAGTCAAAGGTTTTGGCCGTCAAAAAGGCCACACTGAGCTCTACCGTGGCGCTGAGTACGTGGTCGATTTCTTGCCAAAAATTAAAGTTGAAGTGGTGGTCGCAGATGATCGCGTTGAAGCTGTGATTGATGCGATTGTTAAGTCAGCTCACACTGGAAAAATTGGCGACGGCAAAATTTTCGTATCTTCAGTTGAGCAAGTGATCCGTATCCGCACTGGCGAAACAAACGAATCAGCTGTTTGATCAAAATCCCTTAACTGAGATACCTTCTTAAGATAAATAAAGCCCAGAATTCTGGGCTTTATTTATTGGTGCAAAAGTTTTATCAACTAGCTTTTAGCATTTGAATTTAGGCAATGCCTAGATGTTACTGATTACAAAGTTTCCAAATAACGTTGTGCATCTAGTGCAGCCATACAGCCTGTTCCAGCACTGGTAATGGCTTGACGGTAGATGTGATCTTGAACGTCACCAGCTGCAAAAACACCCGGAATGTTGGTGGCTGTTGCATTGCCCGCCAAACCGCTCTTGGTCTTTAGGTAACCGTTTTCCATATCTAGCTGACCCACAAATAAATCAGTGTTAGGTTTATGGCCAATGGCCACAAACACACCTTTTAATGGGATTTCTTTTTTGACGCCTGCAGCATTGGCAACACGAATAGCTGTGACGCCCGTGTTGTCACCCAATACTTCGTCCAAATGACTGTTCCATTCAATGGCGACTTTACCCTCAGCCACTTTGGCCATGAGGCGGTCAATCAAAATTGGCTCAGCACGGAATTTATCGCGACGATGGACCACCGTCACTTTATTAGCGATACCTGATAAATAAAGAGCTTCTTCAACAGCGCTGTTGCCGCCACCAATCACGCTAACATCTTGGTTTTTGTAGAAGAAACCATCGCATGTGGCGCAGGCAGAAACCCCCTTGCCCATGAAAGCTTCTTCACTGGGCATACCCAAGTACTGGGCTGAAGCGCCTGTGGAAATGATCAAAGAATCGCAGGTGTAAGTTCCTGAGTCACCTTCTAGGCGAATCGGCTTTTCTGTCAAAGCAGCCGTGTGAATATGGTCAAAAATGATTTCGGTCTTAAAGCGCTCAGCATGCTCCAGAAAGCGTTGCATCAGCTCTGGTCCTTGGACGCCATTCTGGTCGGCTGGCCAGTTTTCAACCTCTGTGGTGGTCATCAATTGACCGCCTTGGGCAATACCGGTAATTAAAACAGGATCTAGGTTGGCACGAGCTGCATAAACGGCTGCTGTGTAGCCCGCAGGGCCAGAACCCAGGATCAGTACTTTTGCGTGTTTAAGATTTTTTGTTGTCATTAGTCAATTATAAGACTTTGATTGTTTCTTGTTGATTACAATCGGGAGAACATGGCTAGAATTGCATCCTCTCAAAACCCACCTCCAGTTAACAGCGGGCCTGAAACCCGTTTGACCCGCCTTGTGCGTGAGGTCAAATGGATTGCCTTCATGGCCCTGACTTTGGCCTTATTTGCAGTACTGGCCAGTTACAGCAAAAGTGACCCGGCTTGGTCGCACGCCAACCAAGTGGCCAACATAGCCAATATTGGCGGTCGGTTGGGTGCGTGGTTGGCCGATATCTTGTTTTACGTTTTTGGCGCATCGGCTTATTGGTGTGTCATTTTATTGCTCAGACGCGCGATACGCGGTTGGCAAGAGCTAACTGCCGCCAAACTACCTGGTCAGCAATTAGAGCCAGAACCATTTTTACCTAGATTTTTAGGCTTTGGCTTGACCATGGTTGCGAGCATGGCGCTTGAATCCATTCGGATGCACAGCATGACCATGGATTTACCGAGACCACCTGGAGGTGTGATGGGTGAACTCTTGGGTGATCCATTGCAAATGGCGATTGGATTCACGGGCGCCACCTTGGTTTTGTTGGTGATTCTTGCGATTGGCGTTTCACTGTTTTTAAGATTTTCTTGGTTGACTCTGGCCGAGCAGGTTGGCAGATTTTTAGAAGTCTCATGGATACGTATTCGCCAGCGACGCGAAACTGAAGAAGATCGCCGCATTGGCGAACAAGCAGCTGAAGAGCGCGAAGAGATTGTTGAAGAAGAGCGCGTGAAGATTGAAGAGCTTCCTCCAGTGCCTATCTATAGGACGCCTTTGACTGTCGTGAAAAGTGAAAGAGTTGAGCGTGAAAAGCAACAACCTTTGTTTGCTGAAATCACTGATTCTGAATTACCACCACTCTCTTTACTAGATCCAGTTCCACCAGTGAAAGAAACCATCTCTGCTGATACGCTTGAGTTCACATCACGCTTGATTGAACGTAAATTAAAAGAATTCAACATTGAAGTGAAAGTGATTTCAGCTCACCCCGGCCCAGTCGTGACGCGTTATGAGATTGAGCCTGCGATGGGCGTTAAAGGTAGTCAAATTGTTAATCTACAAAAAGACTTATCGCGTGCCTTGGGTGTTTTAAGCGTTCGCGTGGTTGAAACGATTCCAGGTAAAACTTGCATGGGCTTGGAATTACCTAATCCTAATCGTCAAGCAGTGCACCTCACCGAAATTTTGAGCTCTCGTGTTTACAACGACAGCAATTCACTCTTGACTTTGTCTTTGGGTAAAGACATTGGCGGCGCTCCAGTTGTTGCAGATTTGGCAAAGATGCCCCATTGCTTGGTTGCAGGTACCACTGGTTCTGGTAAATCAGTCGGTATCAATTCAATGATTTTGTCTTTGTTATACAAAGCAAAAGCAGACGAAGTTCGTTTGATCATGATCGATCCCAAGATGCTTGAGATGGCGGTTTATGAGGGCATTCCTCATTTATTGTGCCCAGTTGTGACAGACATGAAGCAAGCCTATAACGCGCTGAATTGGGCCGTGATAGAAATGGATCGCCGTTATAAATTGATGAGTAAATTTGGTGTCCGTAATTTGGCAGGCTTTAATAAAAAAATCATTGATGCTGAAGCCAAAGGCGAATACCTTTACAACCCATTCAGCCTGACGCCTGATGATCCTGAGCCTTTACATAAAGCACCAGTCATTGTGATTGTGATTGATGAGTTAGCTGATTTGATGATGGTGGTTGGCAAGAAGATTGAAGATTTGATTGCGCGTATCGCACAAAAAGCACGCGCTGCAGGTATTCATTTGGTCTTGGCCACACAGCGCCCAAGTGTGGATGTGATCACTGGCTTAATCAAAGCCAACGTACCAACGCGCATCTCATTCCAAGTGAGCAGCCGCATTGATAGCCGCACGATTCTTGATCAGCAGGGTGCGGAAAGTTTGTTGGGCATGGGCGATATGTTGTACATGGCGCCTGGTACTGGTTTGCCAATTCGTGTTCATGGCGCCTTTGTGACTGATGATGAAGTGCATCGCGTGGTGACTTGGCTAAAAGAGAAAAATGGCGAATCTAACTACATTGACTCGATCTTGGAACCTCAATCTGAAATGGACTCTGGTTCCGGTGAGGCATCTGCCAGTGGAGAGGCGGATCCTTTATACGATCAAGCGGTCGCCATCATTCTAGAAAACAAGCGAGCCTCTATTTCTTTGGTGCAGCGTCATTTGCGCATTGGTTATAACCGTGCTGCCAGGTTACTAGAGGACATGGAGCGCGCTGGAATCGTTTCTAAAATGGGCAGCAATGGCAATCGAGATATCTTGGTTCGCGCCCCTAACGACAATTAAGTTAAAGCAAATTAAAAAAATTAAAGCAAGGCAAGGCTCAGTTGAATATCCACAATAAAGATGGTTGGCATGAACTTTAAACACTTGGCTTTTTCAGCCTTCTTCGGAGCAGCATATCTAGTTTCTTCTACGGTATTTGCAGACGAAGGAATCAAGCAATTCAAGCAATTTATCTCAACTGTTAATAATGCTGAAGGTGAATTCTCTCAGCAACAATTCAGAGCTACCAAGCAAGGTGAGCCTCAGTCCAAAGTTCTGCGTAAAAGCCAAGGCCGTTTTATTTTTCAAAGACCGGGTAAGTTTGTCTGGGAAACCAACAAACCTTTCGAGCAAAAAGTGATTGCTGATGGTCAGAAGCTACTGCTCTGGGACAAAGATCTGAATCAGTTAACTGTTCGCCCTGCGAGCAAAGGATTGAGCGCTAGTCCTGCGGCCATCCTCTTTGGCGGCGCCATGGCAGAAGAATTTTTTGACTTAATCCCTGGTGGCGAAAAAGGCGGTATGTTTTGGGTCGAATTGAAACCCAAAGCCACGGCTGGTTCAGGAGATATGCCCTACAGCCGAATTGGCGTTGGCATGTCCAATGGCTTACCTGCCGGCCTAGAGTTGCATGACAACTTTGGTACGATTGTTTTGATTAATCTGAGTAAAATTCGTACAAACATTAATTTGTCGCCAAATACATTTAAATTTTCACCACCCGCTGGCGCAGACGTATTAAATGTGCAATAAATAAAGCCATAAAAATAAAGCAGTAAAAGTAAAGTTATAAAAACAGAGCAGCAAACATAAAAATAGTATTGAGAAACTCATGATCGATATTCAGCTTTTACGCAAAGACCTTGATACCGTTGCCGCACGTTTGGCAGATCGGAAATTTATTCTTGATAAAGATGCTTTTATTTCTTTAGAGTCTGACCGTAAGCAGGTGCAAAGTCGTTCAGAAGAATTGCAAGCCAAGCGCAATCAATTAGCTAAAGCTGTGGGTATGAAAAAAGGCAAGGGTGAGGATGCCAGCGCTGAAATAGCTGAATCCACTTTGGTGAACCAAGAATTGCAAGCCCTCACTGAAAAACTCACAGTGGTACAAGCGCAGCTCAATGACTTTTTGTTGAATATTCCCAATATTGCTCATGAATCCGTGCCGACTGGCAAGGATGAGTCAGCAAATCAAGAAGTTTTGCGCTGGGGCAATATTCCAAGCTTTGACTTTCAGGTTAAAGATCACGTTGACTTAGCAACTCCATTGGGCCTGGACTTTGACAGCGCTGTGAAGTTGACGGGTTCACGTTTTGCCGTGATGCATGGACAGATTGCCCGCTTACATCGAGCCTTGGCTCAATTCATGTTGGATAACCATATTCAAATTGGTTATCACGAAGTGGCTGTGCCTTTTATTGTCAATGCTGATTCCATGAGGGGCACTGGTCAACTGCCAAAATTTGAAACTGATTTATTCAAAGTGCCAAGAAAAGTTGGCGGCGATGATCAAGATGAATCAGTCGAGGCTGTTTATGAGAATTTTTATCTCATTCCAACTGCAGAAGTTCCTGTGACTAATCTGATGCGTGACACCATCACACCAGCAGAACAGTTACCAAAGAAATTTGTTGCCCACACACCGTGCTTTAGATCTGAAGCGGGTAGTTATGGCCGTGACACACGCGGCATGATTCGCCAGCATCAATTTGAAAAGGTTGAATTAGTACAAATTACCAAGCCAGAAGCCTCTATGGCGGCCTTGGAAGAGTTAACAGCCCATGCAGAAGCTATATTGCAAAAACTAGAATTACCTTACAGAAAGGTTCTCTTGTGCACTGGCGATATGGGCTTTGGCAGTCTTAAAACTTATGACTTAGAGGTTTGGTTGCCTGCGCAAAACACCTATCGAGAAATAAGCTCTTGTTCCAATATGGGCGATTTTCAAGCCAGACGCATGCAAGCCCGCTTTAAAACAGGACAAGATAAACCTGAGTTGGTGCACACTCTGAATGGTTCTGGTTTGGCGGTAGGTCGCACTGGTGTGGCGATCCTTGAGAACTATCAGCAAGCAGATGGCAGTATCAAAATACCCAAAGCCTTGCAGCCCTATATGGGGGACTTAGAAAAGCTCACGCTTTAAATGGGTGCAAACCTTTAATTTATTGGGAATTAATCTGGTATAAGGCTACAACTACTATAAAACATAGGTGAAACCCTAAAGAAGGTTATAAATACTAGCTCCCACAGTTATTATGTGATTTAATGTCGTCAGTGCACCAGTAATAAGTTTTTAATTAATAAAATATAACTGAATGTACATACTCCCAGTTTCTAAGTTGAAAGGTAAAAAATGAATAAAGCTGAATTAGTTGAAAAAATTGCAAACGACGCAGACATTTCTAAAGCATCTGCTGAGCGTGTTTTGAATACATCAATCGATACAATCATCAAAGCTGTTACTAAGGGCGACAAAGTTCAATTGATCGGTTTTGGTACATTTGGTTCAGGCAAGCGTGCTGCACGTATAGGCCGTAACCCAAAGACTGGCGAAGCAATCAAGATTGCAGCTGCTAAGACTGTTAAGTTCACAGCTGGTAAGGCTTTCAAAGACGCTGTAAACAAGCGCAAGTAATTTCTCTTATGAGATTAAAAAAGGCTGCCTAGGCAGCCTTTTTTATTTCCTACAACCAATACTTATTTAAGCAAAGCGTTCTTCGAGACTGCTCAAGCCTATTTCTGCAAGTAACTTTGATTTTCTTTCTTCGGCCTTTTGACCAGGTAAATTCTTTTGGGTCGCAATGATCAGTTCATTTTTCATCGAATGTTCCCAGCCAACCAATTCAGTCACGGTGACCTCATAGCCATGCGACTCTAATTGCAAGCAGCGCAAAACGTTGGTGATGTGACTGCCAAATTCACGGGTATGAATAGGGTGACGCCACATTTCAGATAATTCGTTTTTAAGCGATTGAGCTTTGGTCTTTCTCAAAGCCGCTGCTAACTCCGCCTGACAGCAGGGAACTAACACAACGTGCTTGGCTTTTTTGGCAAAGGCAAAGCGAATCGCATCATCAGTGGCCGTATTGCAAGCGTGCAAAGCCGTGACCACATCAATTTCATCCGGAAGAAGCGTTGAATCTAGGGAGTCCTCAGCACTCAAGTGCAGAAACTGCATATTTGAAAAATTCAAGCGATTTGCTAAATCTTGAGATTTCTTGACCAACTCTTCGCGTACTTCAATGCCGTAAATGGTAGATGGTTTTTCTTGTAATTTACAAAAGAGATCATTCAGAATAAAACCCAGGTAGGATTTGCCAGCGCCATGATCCACAATGCTTAAACGGTCTTTTTTATTTAAGACTTCTTGAAGTAATGGTTCAATGAATTGAACCAAGTGATACACCTGCTTTAACTTTCTGCGGGTGTCCTGGTTGAGCTTACCATCCCGAGTAAGGATGTGCAGTTCTTTCAGAAGTTCAATGGATTGAGTCGGTCTGATCTCGTGTTTTTGTGAAGCGACATCTTTTTTTGATGAGGGATCGATCATGGCGTCTGAGCGGTTTTTCAACCGTTGTAAATCCTTGTTGATATTCAATTAATGCCAGTTTTGGCGCTCTAAACTAAACTATAGGGCTATTTGATTGAAAAGCCTATGAATTACAGTAACGATATTGTTCGCGAAGTCTCAAGACGCAGGACTTTTGGCATTATTTCTCACCCTGATGCCGGTAAAACAACCCTGACAGAGAAGCTCTTGATGTTCTCTGGCGCCATCCAATTGGCTGGAACTGTAAAAGCTCGTAAAAGTGGCAGGCACGCCACTTCTGACTGGATGGAAATTGAAAAGCAACGCGGCATTTCTGTGGCCAGCTCGGTAATGCAGTTTGATTACCGTGACCATGTGGTCAATCTTTTGGATACTCCAGGCCACCAAGACTTTTCTGAAGACACTTATCGCGTTTTAACCGCTGTGGATTCTGCATTGATGGTGATTGATGCTGCCAAAGGTGTTGAAGAGCAAACTATCAAATTATTGAATGTTTGCCGCATGAGAAACACCCCTATCATCACTTTTGTGAACAAGATGGACCGCGAAACCAGAGATCCTATGGAATTACTGGATGAACTCGAATCTGTCTTGAAGATTGAGTGTGCGCCAGTGACATGGCCCATCGGTATGGGTAAAAATTTCCGCGGTGTGTATCACTTGATCAATGATGAAATTCTTTTATTTGCTGCTGGCAATGATCGTGCTGATCAAGAGTTTCAGGTGATGAAGGGAATTGATAATCCAATGCTTCATGAAATGTTCCCTGACGAAATGGCACAGCTCAAAATGGAAGTGGAATTGGTGCAAGGTGCATCGCATCCATTTGACCTGGAGCGTTTCTTGGGTGGTTTGCAGACCCCAGTCTTTTTTGGTTCAGCCATCAACAACTTTGGTGTTCGAGAGATTCTCAATGCTCTTTTAGATTGGGCACCAAGCCCTAGAGAACGAAACGCAACGGTGAGATCTGTTGACCCCAGAGAAGATAAGTTCAGTGGTTTTGTGTTCAAGATTCAGGCCAATATGGACCCGGCTCATCGAGACCGCATTGCATTTTTGCGCGTTTGCTCAGGCAAGTTTGAGCGCGGCATGAAAATCAATCACCTGCGCATCAACCGTGATGTGAAGGTATCAAACGTTGTGACATTCATGGCCTCTAGTCGTGAACAGGTTGAGGAAGCCTATGCTGGCGACATCATTGGCTTGCCTAACCACGGCAACATGCAAATTGGCGACAGCTTTTCTGAGGGCGAAGTCTTGCAATACACCGGCATTCCATACTTTGCCCCAGATTTTTTCAGAATTGCGCGCATTCGCAATCCAATGAAGATCAAGCAACTTCAAAAGGGCCTTCAGCAACTGGGTGAAGAGGGCGCAGTTCAAGTATTTAAACCTTTGAGCAGCAGTGATTTAATTCTTGGTGCTGTGGGCGCTTTGCAGTTTGAAGTGGTGGCCAGTCGTTTAATGAATGAATATGGTGTTGATGCTGTTTTTGATACAGCCAGCATTAATTGCGCTCGCTGGGTGACTTGTGAAGATAAAAAAATGATGAGTGATTTTCAAAATTCATCAGCCGGCCATCAGCTCGCTTTAGATGCTGCAGATAATTTGGCTTATTTGGCAAACTCTGCTGTCAATTTAAGGGTCACTCAAGAGCGTTGGCCTCAAATTGTCTTCCATGAAACCAGAGAGCATGCCAGTAAGCTTTCTTGATGGTTCCTAAATAACCCCATCAGCTATCTCATCAGTCATCAGATCAACACACAATAATTATTCAAGTTACCATTGCTCATGCCTAAAACACCTACCACCGATTCTTTGCCTGTCGTCATCATTGGGGCTGGTTTAGCAGGCTTAACGGTAGCTCTTGAGTTAGCCCAGACACATCAGGTCATCATCATGGCCAAAAGAGGTTTGTCTGAATCAGCCACTGCTTGGGCGCAGGGTGGCATTGTTGGAGTTTTAGATCAACAAGACAGCGTGGACGCCCATGTCAAAGACACGGTTGAAGCCGGTGCTGGTTTGGTGGTTGAAACCACTGCGAGATACATTGCCGAAAGAAGTGCGGATGCAATTGATTGGTTGGTTGATCAAGGCGTTCCTTTTACAACTGATCCACAGGGCCCCAAAGGCCTTCATTTGACCCGGGAGGGTGGTCATAGTCATCGTCGCATTGCTCACGCTGCAGATGCCACTGGTAAAGCAATCCATGACGTCTTGTTGGACAAAGCGAAAGCTCATCCAAACATTCAGCTATTAGAGCGCTGGATAGCTTTGGACTTGATCACCAATCGACATCTTAATAAAAAACAATTAAAAAAATCTGAGCGTTGCTATGGTGTATATGCCTTAAACATCGCTACTGGGAGAATTGATGCAATTCCGGCTTCTGCTGTGGTCTTGGCCACAGGTGGGGTTGGTAAAGTTTATCGTTACACCAGCAACCCAGAAACAGCGACTGGTGATGGCATTGCCATGGCTTGGCGCGCAGGCTGTCGCGTGGGTAATATGGAATTTGTGCAGTTCCACCCAACCTGTTTGTATCACCCTCAAGATAGAACCTTTTTGATCACAGAAGCACTGCGAGGTGAAGGTGCTCAATTGAAGCTTCCAGATGGCACACGGTTCATGCCCAACCATGACGAGCGTGCTGAACTTGCACCAAGAGACATTGTGGCTCGAGCGATTGACTTTGAAATGAAGCGTTTGGGCTTGGATTATGTTTTGTTAGATGCCACTCATTTGGGTGAAGCATTTCTTAAAGAGCATTTCCCAACAATCTACGCTCGTTGTGCTGCATTGGGTATTGACATCGCTAAACAAGCCATTCCAGTCGTTCCTGCTGCGCATTACACCTGCGGTGGGGTTGTCACTGACTTAAAGGGTAAAACTGATTTACCAGGCTTGTACGCAGTGGGTGAGGCCACATACACAGGATTGCATGGCGCCAATCGTCTTGCGAGCAATTCTTTATTAGAGTGTGTTGTCATTGGTAAGTCAGCGGCAGCAGAGATCAAACAACATCCATTCAAAGAAATGCCTGATGTTCCTGATTGGGATGAGAGTCGGGTTGAGGACGCCGATGAAACAGTGGTCATTGCCCACAACTGGGATGAGTTGCGTCTTTTGATGTGGAACTACGTGGGTATCGTTAGAACCAATCGTCGTTTAGAAAGAGCTTCACATCGCATTGAATTGCTTCAAAGTGAAGTTCAAGAGTATTACGCCAACTTCAGAGTGACCCGAGATTTATTGGAACTAAGAAATCTATTGAGTTGCGCCGAACTGATCGTGCGTTCTGCGCTGATGCGCAAAGAGAGCCGTGGTTTGCATTACAGCCGCGATTACCCGCAGAGCTGGGCTGTTTCTTATCCAACCATCCTCACGCCCATTAATCGCCAGCAATAAGCGACAGTAATAAGTGCCAATAAGTACCAGCTAAAGCTGCTGAATTCTCAATGAGAAGTCGACAGCAATCACATCTTTGGTTAATTTACCAATAGAAATTCGGTCTACGCCCGTTGCAGCGATTGCTTTCAGTTGATCAAGGCTGACACCGCCAGATGCTTCGAGTAAGGCGGCACCCTTGGTAAAAGAGACTGCTTCACGCATTTGCTCAAGGCTGAAGTTATCAATCAAAATATTTTTTGCGCCTGCTGATAGTGCTTCTTGAAGCTCTGTCATATTTTCAACTTCAATTTGGATCTCAACACCTGAGTTCAGTGCATGGGCTGCTTTCATAGCAGCGCTGATGCCACCTGCTGCAGCAATATGATTTTCTTTGATCAAAATGCCGTGCCATAAAGCCAAGCGTTGATTTTTGCCACCACCCACAGTTACAGCATATTTTTGAGCTTGGCGTAAACCAGGAATTGTTTTTCTGGTATCTAAAATAGTGCAACCATGGCTGTTGGGGCTTGCTCCCTCGATGGCTTTCACATGCTGTCTGGTGATTGAAGCTGTCGAAGATAATGTTTGTAAAAAATTAATGGCTGGACGCTCAGCTGATAAAAGGGCTCTTGGTTTGGCAGTGATTTCGCAAACAGTTATATCTGCGTTCATTAAATCACCTTCTGCGTATTTCCAAATAAGCGTGGCTGAGTGATCAAGCTTTTTTAAACAACCCTCAAACCAAGCCCTACCGCAAAGAACAGCTTCTTGACGAACAATCAAACTGGCATGAACAAGGCCAGACCCTGGAGCCAACATCGCCGTCCAATCACCCGTGCCAATATCTTCAAACAAGGCGTCATTGATATTGCGTTCGCGAGCTTGCTCCAGTGATTCGTTGTGATCAAACATAAATGTATCTTTTAAAAAGATGAATCAGTAATAGATTCGGTAAAAATACTAAAAAATTAAAGAATTAAAAGTTAACTAAGCTGCGCCGATATTTTTAACAAAGCCATGCTGTGCTTTTGCTAAAAGATCAGGATGGTTACTGGTAAAAGACAACATCTTTTCAATGCAAATTTGCGCATCTGACCTGATGCTCTCATCAATCAAGATTTCCCCAGACTGATTGGTTAAACAACTAAGAATCCCTTCAAGACCATTCATGGCCATCCATGGGCAATGAGCGCAACTTTTGCACGTGGCACTGTTGCCAGCCGTAGGAGCCTCGATCAAGATTTTTTCAGGAGCCAATTGGCGCATCCGATGCAGAATGCCTTTGTCTGTGGCAACAATATATTCTTTGGCACTGCCTTCAACCACTGCTTTGATCATGGCAGAAGTGGACCCAACCACATCTGCTAAATCAACCACGTGTGCAGGGGATTCTGGATGAACCAAAACCATGGCATCCGGGTGTTTCTTTTTCAAAGTTTCAAGCTCGATCCCTTTGAACTCGTCGTGCACAATGCAATGACCTTCCCAAAGCAACATATCAGCGCCGGTTTGATCTTGTATGTAGCGACCCAAGTGACGATCTGGGGCCCACAGAATTTTTTTACCTTGTTTGTGTAGTTCATGGACGATCGCCAAAGCACAAGAGCTGGTCACCATCCAGTCAGCCCTTGCTTTCACGGCTGCACTTGTGTTTGCATACACCACCACCTCGCGATCGGGGTGTGCATCGCAGAACTGATTGAAGTCTTCAGCAGGACAACCCAAATCAAGAGAGCAGGTGGCGTCTAAGTCTGGCATCAACACTGTTTTTTCAGGGCTCAAAATCTTCGCACTTTCACCCATGAACTTCACACCCGCGACAATCAACTTTTTTGCCGAATGGTTTTTTCCAAATCGCGCCATTTCCAATGAGTCTGCAACAAAGCCACCGGTTTCCCAGGCAAGGTCTTGAATATCTCCATCAACGTAGTAATGCGCAACTAAAACAGCATCTTGCTTGACCAGCTCAAACCTGATCTTTTGAACAATTTGAGCTTTTTCATCCTGAGGCAGTGCTCGAGGAACTTTGGCCCATGCTTGAGCAATGCAAGTTGCGCCAGAGCCATCCTGCTTTGGATAATCGAATAATTCTTTGTTCATGCATGAATATTAAGGCAATTTTCTGAAGCCAACCTGAAAGTGACTGTTTCAGCTCTCAAAATCAGCCTATGGGCATAAAAACATTTAGAATGAATGCATAACGGAGATAGACATGTTTGGCAAAAAATCATCATCATTACTTCTTCCTACCAACGAGCGTTTTGATACTTTGATTGGTAAAACTTCAGAAATCTATGGCCGCATGGTCGTTGGTGAGAGTCTGCGCATCGATGGCAAGGTGGTTGGCAATATTGAGTGTGAAGAGAATTCAAAAGTCACGGTCGCTGTTGGTGAAGATGGTGAAGTGATAGGCGATATTTTTGCCTACCGAGTCATAATTGCCGGCAAAGTAGAAGGTAATATTTATGCCACTGAGCGTGTTGAATTTCATCATACCTCTCAAGTGCGTGGCGATGTGACTTATGGCTCAATCGGTATTGAACATGGCGCTCGTGTGATTGGCTTAGTGATTCAGGGCGCTGATAAAAATTCAACGAATCACGCATCGGATGTCATTCGTGCGGTGCAAGAAAGACGCTAAAAAATAAAGACCCTAAGCAAGAAGGATCCAAAAAAAAGCTCACATCAGTGAGCTTTTTTACTTCTTATATTTCATGCTTCAAGTATTTCAAATCACCTGCGCTTTAAATCGCCCTTGATGGTACCGCCTCGTTGAATGGTGATGCTTGAGTAAGTTAGGCTGCCATCAACAGTGGCACGGCCACCGATCACCAAATCACGGCAACTCACGACACCAGACAAAACACCTTTGATATTGATGCTATCAGCTATGACTGTGCCGTCCACATAACCACCGGAACCAATTAACAAAGTTTGAACTGATAAATTACCTTTGAATGTGCCATCAACAGTGATTGATCCACCTGACTTCATGTCGCCAGTGAACTCGAAGCCTTCACTGATGATGGATGGTTTTAGAGAGGCGTTTGACTCAAGCTCTTCTGATGAAAATTCTGAATTTTCATTCTCTGGTTTTTTATTAAACATATTCATTCCCTCAATACTTCTTAAGAAGCGCTATAGCCGTTGGCTGATTTCAAAAGATTACCCTGTAAATCGCCACCTTTTTCAATCTCAATTTCAGTGTATTGAACTGCGCCAATCACTTTGCCAGTTGAGCGAATAAACAAAGATTTGTTAGCCGTTAGGCTATCGTGGATTTCACCACGAACATCGACCACTTCAGCAGTTACTTTGCCTTTAATAATACCTGTGCTACCAACTATAATTTCGCGAGCAGTGAGCTCACCCTCGATGGTTCCTGAAATAGAAGCAATGTCAGGAACAATAAAATTACCAGTTAATTTGACGCCTTCGCCCACAGTTAAGCAGCCATTTTGATTGTTATCAGCCATAAAAACCCCTAAAAATTTGATTTAATCATCATACCTGCTAAATTTTACAGCGAATAGCCATTCTGCAAGGTAGAATCCGCACCCGGAGGAAAAATTATGCAAAGAGTGATGTTGCGTGCCAAATTGCACCGTGTAACGGTGACTGAGGCCGATTTGGAGTATGAAGGTTCATGCGGTATTGATGAAGATCTATTGGACGCGTCTGATATGCGCCAATTCGAGCGTATCGAGCTTTACAACATCAATAATGGCGAACGCTTCTCAACCTACATCATCAAAGCAGCTCGTGGCTCTGGTGCCATTTCCTTGAATGGCGCTGCTGCTCGTAAGGCTCACGTGGGTGACTTATTGATCATCTGTACCTATGGCCCAATGTCTGAGCCTGATGCCAAAACATTTGTGCCCAAAATTATCTTGGTTGATGACAAGAACAAAATCAAAGAAATTAAGAAAATAACCCTTTGATTTTCCGGTGATAAAACGATGCGTAAGCGCACCGATCAATGAAAAAGGCAGCCTCGGCTGCCTTTTGACTTATCCAATCCCTGACAGCTGTTTTAAAAAGGCATTTTTACATCTGATTTGATGCCCAGAAATACTTGTTTAAATTCAGCTTGGATTCTTTCAATCGCTACCTGACTATCCGCTTCAAAACGCATCACCACAATCGGTGTGGTGTTAGATGGGCGAGCCAAACCAAAGCCATCGGCGTATTCAACTCTGACGCCATCAATCGTGTTGATTGATTCAGAGCTTGGAAATAATGTATTGGTGCCCAAGGTGTTACCTTTAGCAACTTTTTCTTTGATCTTGTCGAGCAAGACAAATGGCTCACCTTCGGCGCAGGGCATTTGTAGCTCGGGCGTACAGATTGCATTAGGGAGCCCTTCTAAGGTGACATTGAGATCTTTTTCACCACTTAAGATTTCTAGAAGGCGTGCGCCTGTGTAAAGACCATCATCAAAACCATACCAACGATCTTTGAAGAAAATATGACCACTCATCTCGCCTGCAAGGGGTGCACCCGTTTCTTTCAGTTTTGCTTTGACCAGCGAGTGACCTGTTTTCCACATCAATGGTTCGCCACCCGCTTGCTTGATATAAGTTGCTAGGTTACGTGTGCACTTAACGTCGTAAATAATTTGCGCGCCGGGATTGCGACCAAGCACGTCTTTGGCAAATAACATCATTTGGCGATCAGGGAAAATCACCTCACCACTTTTTGTCACAACTCCTAGGCGATCCGCGTCCCCATCAAAGGCAAGACCAATTTCATTATCGGTGGTTTGTAGATTTTTAATCAGATCTTGCAGATTTTCTAAATGAGCTGGATCGGGGTGATGATTTGGGAAGGTGCCGTCTACTTCGCAAAATAACTCTTCAACTTCACATCCAAGCGCTCTGAATAGTTTTCCAGCAAATGCGCCACCAACACCATTGCCGCAGTCAACGACAATCTTGATTTTTCTCTTAAGCTTTACATCGCCAACAATGCGCTCTAAGTACTCAGGAAAAATATCGTATTCAGAACGTTTGCCAGAGCCGCTTGCAAACTGCTTGGCAATGATGCGCTCACGTAAGGCTTGTATTTGTTCGCCATAAATGGCAGAGCTGCCCAAAACCATTTTGAAGCCGTTGTAATCAGGTGGATTGTGACTACCGGTGATCATGATTCCGGATTTGGCTTGTTGCCCATTGATCTTGATGTTGGTACCAAAGTAAACCATGGGCGTTGCCACAACCCCCAGATCAATCACATCAACACCCATAGATAGAAGGCCTTCTGTGAGACCTGACATTAGGGCTGGACCAGATAAACGACCATCACGACCCACCACGCAAACTGTTTCACCTATCTCGCGCATGGCGCTGCCAAAAGATTGGCCAATGAGTTTGGCAATACTTGGGTCTAAGGTTTTATCAATGACACCACGAATGTCATACGCTTTAAAAATTGAAGGAGATAGTTCCATGAGCTCTCTGCTGAGTTAGGCGTTAAGAGTTAAGAATTGAACCACTTGATGCGTGCAGCAGTGATTTCATCAACCCCGTCCAATGACGGATTATCACCTTTGAGGGCGGCTTCGATTGGCTTTGCTAATTTCTTACCTAATTCAACGCCTGGTTGGTCAAAGCTATTAAGACCCCATATCGCACCCAGGCAAAGCGCACGGTGCTCGTAAAGGGCTAACAAAGCACCCAAATAATAAGCATCAAGCTTCGGTAACCAAATCAAATTGCTTGGGCGACCACCAGGACAAGAGTCATAAGCGAACTCCTGTTCAGAGCCGTTTGCCAAAGCTTGCGCTTGCGCTAAGCAGTTGGCAATCAAGGACTGATGATGTTCTTTGGCTTCAGGTAAATCACTCATGGCTTGTTTGATCGCAATGAAGTCAACTGGAATGATCTGCGTGCCTTGGTGAAGCATTTGGAAATAGCTGTGCTGAGAATTGCTGCCAGCACTGCCAAATACCACGGGCGATGTTGGATCACACGTTTGGCCATCGACTGTCACACTCTTGCCGTGACTTTCCATTTCTAGTTGCTGCAACCATTCGGGTAAAAATCTCAGGGCATGTGCGTAGGGCACAATTGCTTTGGCCGTGATGCCATGTTTTTGTTGATTGTGAATCAAGGTCAATGCCAAAGTCAGTGGCATATTTTCTTTTGCGGGAGCATTCACAAAGTGCTGATCCATTGCATGAGCACCAGCTAAAAATTGCTTGTATGTGGCAAAGTCAAATTTGATGGCAATCGGAAAGCCAACTGCTGACCATACTGAAAAACGACCACCCACCCAATCCCAAAATGGATAAATATTCTCTGGAGCAATCCCAAAAGCCTCAGCGGCTTCAGAATTGGCGGTAATACCAATTAAACACTTTTTCAGTTGCGAGGATGCGACTTGATTAGACTTTAACCAATTGACGACCGTTTCAGCATTTCTCATGGTCTCAAGGGTTGTGAATGTTTTAGATGTGATCAAAACTCTGGTGCTGCGAGGTTGAGCCTTTGCCAAAGTAGTGGCTAATTCAGCGCTGTCGATATTTGCCACAAAATGCAAACGAATCCCTTTACCCACATTGGGATTTATTTGATACAGCGCATCGCACACCAAGCGCGGGCCCCAGTCTGAACCACCAATGCCAATGCAAATCACATCGGTGATGCCAATCAGTTGATTGCAAAACCCTTCCATTCTTTGCCATACTGCTTTGACTTGGGGCATGACATCTTCGCCATCCACCATCATGGGCTGATCTGATAAGTTTCGAAGGGCTGGGTGAAGGACAGAACGGCCCTCTGATTGATTAACGGCACCGCCTGAAAAGATCGCATCACGTTTTTCAAAAACGCCACGCGTGACCGCCAACTTAAATAGCTTCTGCCATTCGGCATCAGTGATTTGTTGGTAGGCGGTATCTAGTGCAAGGTCTACAGCGCTAATTAATTTAGACATTTATGAATTTTAACAAGTTTTGGAACCCATAAAATGAAAAAAAATGGCGGCTGGTTTCAGTTACATATATAATCACGGCTGTTTTGGAAGCTTGGCAGAGTGGTTGAATGCAGCAGTCTTGAAAACTGCCGAGGATGCGAGTCCTCCGTGAGTTCGAATCTCACAGCTTCCGCCAAGTCAATAGGTAATAAAAGGGCTAGAGTAGATCTCTAGCCCTTTTTACCAAAATCGTTACCAAATATGCTGTCTAGATAAATTTTTGGCCCACAGCCTGTTTAAAATTCATGTAGGGGGTTGAAAGTCCTTATGCGGGTAGCCTGGTCCCCCCGGTCACGAAAAAATGCCAAAAGCACCTTCTAGTGGTTTTCTTGGGAACTTATTCTTCTAGCATGCTGCGCAACATCCAAGCTGTTTTTTCATGAATGTCAATGCGTTGGGTTATTAAGTCGGCAGATGGTTGATCATTTGCTTTTTCAATGATTGGGAAGAGACTTCTGGCCGTTTTAGCCGTTGCCTCTTGAGCATGCACCAAATGACGCACCATTTCCATAGCTTTTGGCTTACCTTCAACTTCTTTGATCGATGAAAGCTTTACAAATTCTTTGTAAGTGCCAGGTGCAGGATGCCCCAAAGCTCGAATTCTTTCAGCGATCATGTCCAAAGCAGTCCACTGCTCAGTGTACTGAGTCATGAACATGTTGTGCAAGGCATTGAACTGTGGGCCCGTCACATTCCAGTGGAAGTTATGGGTCATCAAATACAAGGTGTAGCTATCTGCTAAGAACTTAGACAAGCCATCAGCGATTTTCTTTCGGTCAGCTTCACTGATGCCAATATTGATGGCCATGAGTTGAGAAGGTTTTTTGGGATTACTGGTTTTTTTCATCATTGCTCCTTGTCGTTAATTAAGTATGCCCTGTTTATCCGAGTGCTGTATCTAAAAACATCATTAATGAGAAACCAATCATTAAACCAATGGTAGCTGTTGTTTGATGGCCATTGCGATGGGTCTCAGGAATTACTTCGTGTGAGACTACAAATAACATGGCGCCGGCTGATAGACCTAAACCGACCGGGTAGGTCCAAGATAAGCCACTAGAGATACTGACTCCCAGCAAAGCACCAATGGGCTCTAATAAGCCGCTGGCAATTGCAATCAGTAAAGCAGTCTTTGGCTTGACTCCTGCGCTGCGTAAACTCAGGGCCACTGCTAAGCCCTCAGGAATATCTTGAATCGCTATTGCCGCTGCCAAAGGAATTCCCACCGATAAATCTCCTGCAGACATAGCAACACCCATGGCCATGCCTTCAGGTAGGTTATGTAAAGCGATTGCAAAAACAAATAGCATCACTTTGCCGCAGCGCTCGTATCCAGCACCACAAGGACCTGTTTGATGATGTTCGTGAGGCGTGAATTGATCTAAACCTAACATCAATAAAACACCCAGGGCAATACCAGCCACAACCAATCCGGACCCCAATAATTTGCTTGAGAAATAGATCTCACCTGCAGCTATACCTGGGATGATCAGAGAGAATGCACTGGCAGCCAACATCATTCCAGCCGCAAATCCCAACATGCTGTCCTCA
>CAMBJN010000003.1 GCA_945867755.1 Polynucleobacter meluiroseus | reverse complement strand
CGCACTTTGTTTTGAATTTAGCTCTAAATTGAGGTGTTTATTCAAATACCACTCAGTAAAAAGATTCAACTCACGACTTAGTAAATCTTTGCTGTATTCCGGAAGAATGCCTGGTTTGCTGGCCAGTTGGAGTTGAATCAAGGCTGAATTGGCATCTTCATAGAGTTTTTGTGCAGTTACTGGGCTAAGCGCTGAGAGATAGGTTTCATTGCCCAAATCACTTAAAAGTAAAAATCCTTGATCAATGTTTTTTTCTAGAACCAATGGCACATTCAATTTGGCCTGGTCAAAAAGCTCAGAAATGGCGATAAAAGGCTTTGTATCCTCGGTTGCTGGCGGGGCATCCATCACGATGAAGCTCTGAAGAGCCCCGTTTTTAGTGCCTGCAACCCTGAAATACCGCCTAAAACTAGCATCGCTTGATGCGGGCGCCAAGCTTTCAAGAGTTAGTGACCACTTGCTTGCCAAAGAGGTCAACCAAGAATTTAATTGAGATAAGCGGATATCAGGGTTCATGGGTTCGTATAATAAAAGCACTTAAGTAATATGCCTAAAACTTTTATCGTTCCGAGCGCCATTCTCGATATCAAAAGACTCCCATCGCTTCTTAAAGTGGGAGGTTTTTGTGCTTCTTTTTCTTTGGTCTCAGTGGTTTTGGCCCAAGATGTTTTGCCCAAGGAGGGTGCGCTCAAGCTTAAGTTAGAGGACCAGCTTCTAGTGAGACCCGTTGTTCCTGATGATGTGGCGCCAACTTTTACTTCTTCAAAGCAATTGGATGGTGTCATGGATCGTCAGATGCGCTTAGAGGGTGATGCAGTCATCAGAAGAAATCGCACCGTGATCAAGGGCGATTTAATTATTTATGATCCTGATACAGACATTGCAGATATCGATGGCAATGCCACATTATTAAAAGACTCTACTTCCTTCAAAGGCCCAAAAGCAAAAATCAAGGTTGATGCGCAAGAGGGTTGGATGGATGAGCCCGATTATGAACTAAGAGATATTGGTGGCGGTGGCAAGGCTCGTAGAGTTGAATTTAAACAAAACAATGAAATTGAATTTGAAAAGTTAACCTATAGTACCTGTCGACCTGAAAATTTAGATTGGTATTTAACAGCCAGTCGAATGGATGTTGAACAAGATAATCAATCGGCAGTTGGAACTAATGGGGTCCTTCATTTTTTTAACGTCCCAGTCCTGTACACCCCAGCTTTTTCTTTACCCACCAGCTTTGGGCGCCGCTCAGGATTTTTATCGCCAACGTATGGACGTGCAAAAAGAGGTGGCGTTAAGGGTTGGGATGTCACTCTGCCCTACTATGTTAATTTAGCACCCAATCGAGATATGACCTTGTTCCCAAGACATCTTGAGGGTCGCGGCGAACAGTTAGGTGTTGAGTATCGCTATCTTGATAGAAATTACGCGGGCGTTGTAACTGCTGAAGCTATCAATGATACGGCTTTTGGCAAAAATCGTTGGGCTTTTGGTTTAAAACATACGCAAGTTATGGCCCCTGGATTGGTTGGTTATACCGACTTCAGTAAGGTGTCTGATGATTTGTATGTTGATCACTTGGGCAAGAGCTTAAATGGGGTTGTGAACAGACAGTTCAATCAAGAAATCGGTGCTCGATATGGGGTGGCTGGTTGGAATATTTTAACCAGAGTACAAAAGTTTCAAACTCTGCAACCTGATCCTAATAGCCCAGTGATCTTGCCTTATGACCGTGAGCCACAAGTTAACGCAAGATATACTAGAAATAATTGGAATGGTTTAAATGTTTTAGTTGAGACTGATGCAACCCGCTTTACTTATCAAGGTTTAAGCAATCCAAGTAGGACTTTCAAAGAGGGTAATCGTGCATATGCTATGACCTCTGTGGCTCGACCCTTCATGACGCCCGGTTATTACCTTACACCAAAGATATCTTTTAGAACCACGCAATACACAGTCGACCCTTTTCCTGGTCAAGCAGATTTAAGTAAAAATGTGACTCTACCAACATTTAGCTTGGACTCTGGTTTGTTGCTTGAGCGCGATGCCTTAGAGCTGAATACATTATTCAGTAGAAACATATTGATGACTCTTGAACCAAGAGCTTTTTATGTTTACACGCCATACCGTTATCAAAATGATCTACCTTTATTTGATACGGCTGATGCAGGTTTTGGCATATCTCAAATTTTTAGTGAAAATTCCTTTGCTGGTAACGACCGCATTGCCGATAATAATAAAGTGACATTTGGTCTTACTTCAAGATTCTTAGATGCAGATACCGGTATTGAGCGCTTGCGCGCCATTATTGCTCAGCGTATTGACATGGATGGTCAAAGGGTGGGTTTAACAGCTGAACAAAAACCCTTAAAGAGATCAGATATTTTGGCTGGTTTATCCACGCGCTTGGTTGGAAACTTCAACTTGGATGGTGTTCTTCAATATAACGAGCAGGCATCTAAGTTAGTGCAGCAAAGCATAACAGCCAGTTATCGACCTGAACTAAGAAAATTATTAAATGCCAGCTATAGGCGGGTGGTTAATCCTGTTGACTCTAAGGCAAGTTCCGACCAATACGAGCTATCAGGACAATGGCCTATCGCTCTTAAGTGGTACGGTATTGCCCGTTACAACTTTGATTTAATTTCAAATAAAGTATTGAATCGTGTTGCTGGCCTTGAATACGATGCAGATTGCTGGACGGTGAGAGTGGTACATCGTCAGTATCAGAATACATCTGTACTTTCCACTTCAGAAGTCTATATGCAAATTGACTTTAAAGGCTTTTCTAGCGTGGGCAGTAACCCCATTAATCTAATTCGTTTTAATATACCTGGATATGAGCCAATCAGCCCTAATCCAGCACCAATATCACCATTTGAAAGTTACGAATGAAGCTAGCTAATATTATTTTCTGTGCAATTGCTTTGATGCTCTTCAGTGAGATGTCTTTAGCGCAAAACAAAAACAGATCAATCGATGAGGTGATCGCTATTGTTGATACAAGCTTGGTGACCAAGTTAGAGCTTGAAAACAAAATTACTTTGATTGAGAAACAATTTAAAGCTGCCAATAGAGCTTTGCCACCCGCAGATGATTTAAGAGCCCAAGTTTTAGAGCGTTTGGTCTCTGATCGAATTCAGCAAAACTTAGCCAAAGAAGCCGGAATTAAAGTGAGCGACAAGGATTTGGAGAGGATTCTTGGGAACATCGCGGCGCAAAGCAAATTATCAGTACCTGAGTTAAAAGCAAAAATTGAAAAAGAAGGCGACAACTTTAATAAATACAAAGAAGAAATTCGTAAAGAAGTGCAGGCTGCAAGATTGCGTGAGCGTGAGGTTGATGCCCGTGTTCAGGTGACTGAAAGTGAAATTGATAGTTATATTGCTGAGAAAAATAGAGGCAAGATATTGCAAGCGGATAATGATGAAATTTACCTTGCTCAATTGGTCATTGGTTTGTCAGCGAATGCGAGCCAGTCTGATATAGCTGCGGCAAAAAACAAAGCTGAGGATGTTTTAAAGCAAGCAAGCCTTGAAAAGGATTTTTTAGCTTATGGAAAAAATATTGCTTTGCCAGGATCTGGTGTGCGACTAGAGGATCTTGGTTATAGAACCTTGGATCGTTTGCCCCAGTTATTTGTGGATGGTGCTCAAGGTATTGGTTCAAATCAAATGATTCCGCGAGTTTTACAAAGTGGCGCAGGTTTTCATGTGATCAAAGTGATTGATAGAAAAGGTACGTTGGCTGCCAATGTTCAAAATATTGTTGTAACACAAACTCAGGCTCGTCATATTCTTTTGAGACATCGTCCAGGTGTTACCGATCTTGAAGCACAACGTCGTTTAAATGGTTTTAGAGATCAAATCAAAGTAAAAGCATCGGACTTTGATCAATTAGCAAAAAAACATTCTGAGGATGGTTCGGCGCCGAATGGTGGCAATTTAGGCTGGATGTCCCCTGGTGAGTTGGTGTCAGAATTTGAGCAGACCATGAATCAATTAAATATCAATGAGGTCAGCGAGCCAGTGAAAACTGAATTTGGTTGGCACTTGATTCAGGTGGTGGAAAGACGCCAGGCCCAGCTGTCGGCCGATAAGCAGCGTGATTTCGCTAGGGCTACCATCAGAGAAAAGAAAATGGATCAAGCCTATCAAGATTGGATTCGACAAATCAGAGATGCGGCCACTGTAGAAATCCGCCAATCTAATTAACGATGATTCATATTGCCCTGACAACTGGTGAGCCGGCTGGGATTGGCCCAGAAATCAGCCAGAAGGCTGCTCAGGAGTTTTTAAAGCAGCATTCTGATGTGAGTATTCATCTGATAGTAGATCAATCTTTGGTAAATCCTCAGAGTCATGATCGATTGTTTGTGAAGCATTGTGAATTAGCTGACCAAGTCATTCCTGGCCAGCTAAATGTTTTAAACGCCCCCTATGTATTGCAAACTTTGGATGTTGCTATAGATGGTTGTTTGAATGGTGATTACCAAGCAATGGTCACAGCCCCAGTTCAAAAAAGCATTATTTCTGATTCTGGCGTGAAGTTCAGAGGGCACACTGAATACTTGGCCCAAAGATGCAAGACTGACCTGGTTGTGATGATGCTTTGCGGCAAACCTATTTTTGAATCCAGTCTGTTACCAGATCAGTTAAGGGTTGCATTGACTACCACGCACATTCCATTGCAAAAGGTATCCGCATCCATCACAGCAGAATTGATTGAGAAAACCATTGAAATTGTTTGGCAAGACCTTAAGAATAAATTTGGCATCAAAGACCCGTCGATTTATGTCACAGGGTTGAACCCACACGCGGGCGAGTCTAGCCACATGGGGCTTGAGGAGAGAGATGTAATTTCTCCGGCAATTGAGCGCATGAAACAGAAAAACTACCGTGTCTCAGGACCGTATCCTGGTGACACTATTTTTAGTCCTGATAAGTTAAAAAGCGCCGATGTGATTTTGGCCATGTATCACGATCAAGGATTGGCCCCCTTTAAATTTGCCACATTTGGCGAGGGTGTGAATGTTACTTTGGGTTTGCCAATCGTTCGCACATCTGTTGATCACGGCACTGCTCTGAGTGTTGCAGGAAAAGGTAAGGCTGACTCAAGCAGCATGTTGGCTGCTTTGAATGTGGCTTATCAAATGGTAAAGGCTAAAAGTTCTTAGTGGCACATCAAGCTCGTAAACGCTTTGGGCAGCACTTTCTCGTTGATAGCGGGATGATTCATTTGATCATCAAAGCCATTGATCCAAAACCACAAGATGCTCTGATTGAAATTGGCCCTGGATTGGGCGCCATGACAAAGCCATTGTTGAGCTGTTTGGATACTATGGCGGTTGTTGAGCTTGATAGAGACTTGGTTAAATTTTGGAAAAATCAAAATATTCCAAAACTACAAGTTCATGAATTTGATGCCTTGAAGTTTGACTTTCAAGCATGGGCCAAAGAGCAAAAATCTCTGCTTAGGAAAAATGCACCTGAAGCCCGAGTCAAAATTGTAGGCAATCTTCCCTACAATATTTCTTCTCCCTTACTTTTCCATTTGATGTCAGCCGTTGCTGATGTTGATGAGCAAGTCTTTATGTTGCAAGCAGAGGTCGTAGAGCGGATGGCTGCACAGCATGGTGATTCAGAATATGGACGACTGTCGGTTATGTTGCAGTCAAAGTACCACATGGAGAATGTTTTAGATGTTCCCCCTGAATGCTTTGATCCCCCACCCAAGGTGAATTCTGCGATTGTCAAAATGATTCCGCGACAGGATATTCATTTAACTGAGAAAGAATATCAATCTTTAGAACGCATAGTTTCTATGGCTTTTGCTCAAAGAAGAAAAGTGTTGAGAAATAATCTCGCTAGCGTCAAAGATATTTTGAATTTGAGTGATGACGTTTTAGGACTGCGCGCCCAAGACATATCAGTTGAAGACTATATTGGCTGGGCTCGCCAGCTAATTACTTGATTAATAAATTAAGTAATTATTTTTTATAAGCTGGTGCATCAATGACACGCATTTCGGCTTCAATCCACTGTTCGGCTTGTTGATGCAATTCTTCAGCTGATTTATTCTCAGAAGTAATGGCTTGGCCAATTGAAACAGTGATTTTTCCTGGGTACTTGAGAAAGCTATTTCTTGGCCATACATGCCCAGCATTGTGTGCCACAGGAATAACCCATGCCTTTGTAGCGCTTGCTAAGCGTGCCCCACCTTTGCGATACACAGTGTTTGCACCAGTTTTTGTTCTGGTGCCTTCAGGAAAGATCATGATCCAAATACCTTGCGCCAAATATTTCTTACCCTGACTGGCGATTGATTGCGATGCCGCTGATGTCTTGGAGCGATTGATGTGAATCATGCGCAGCAGTGCCAAGGCCCAACCAAAAAATGGTATCCAAAGAAGTTCGCGTTTAAACACAAAGCACAATTGTTTTGGGAATAAAGCAATGAAAGAAATAGTTTCCCAAGCTGATTGATGCTTCGACAGGATGATCGCCGGTTGACCTAACAAGGCATTCATGTTTTCTATCCCCTTGATCTCATAATCAATGTTGCAAATTACTTTTGCTAAGTAAGTGATGGTGATATTCCAGCCTTTAACAAACTCATAGCGCATCGGTGCTTTAACGATTGGGAATACGATCAAGCATGCTACCGCATATGCTGGTGTGACAATCAATATGGCAAGAAAGAAGGTCAGCGACCTAAGGAAAATCATGTGCGTCCGATGAAATGATTAACAAAAGCCATCAAATCTTGGTGAATGGCGGTGTACGGTGGAAGTCTTCCACTGGCACGTGCTTTTTCGCCATTACCAGTTAGTACGAGATGCGGCTCAGCTCCAACACCCACTCCCGCGGCCAAATCTCTGACGCTATCACCAACAATTGGCACACCTTTGATTGGCACGCCATAGCGTTGTGAAATTTGCTCAATCATGCCTGGTAGAGGTTTTCTGCAAAGACATTTATCAGCATCTGTGTGAGGGCAAAAGAAAATGGCATCGACATGCCCGCCCACTTTTGCTAGAAGACGATGAAATTTCATATGAATGGCATTCAAGGCGTCCATGTCATAGAGTCCTCGACCAATGCCAGATTGGTTGGTTGCAACCACTATGTGGCATCCAGCTTGATTGAGTTTTGCAATCGCCTCCAGGCTGCCTGGTATTGGTTGCCATTCATCCGGTGACTTGATGTAGTGATCGCTGTCATGATTGATGACACCATCTCTATCTAAGATGACCAGTTTCGAATGAGTTAACTTTTGAGGCATATTAGCTGGCCAATTTCCCAATATCGGCAACTTGGTTCATCAGGCCATGCATTTTTGCGAGCAATGCAAGACGGTTATCTCTTAGTTTGGTATCAGGATCCATCACCATGACATCATTAAAGAAATTATCAACTTCTACCCTCAATGTGGCAAAAGCTTGAAGTGCTTCGGTGAACTGACCGTTTTTAAAAGACTGATTTACCTGCGGCAGAATTTGATCCAAAGCTTTCGCTAACGATTTCTCCGCATCCGAGGTGAGTAGATTGCTATCAACATTAGCTGGTATTGGGAAATCAACTTTTTTGAGGATATTACCAATTCGCTTGTTTGCGGCAGCCAAGGCTGTCGATTCGTCTAAGGCGCTGAACAGTCTCACAGCTTTGAGTCTTTCAAGAACATCACCAAAAACAACGGGCAGTTGACTAACCACTGATTCAACTTCATTGGTTGAATAATTTTTCCCATCCCACTGCTGATCTTTTAAGTATGCCCTTAGGCGATCCACAATAAAGCCATGAATCACATCAACTGAAGAGTTTTGATGAACCTCTTCTTGTGAGAATTGTTTGATGGTTGCTTGAAGTAGATCACGAATATTCAGCGGCAACTTTTTTTCTAAAAGAATTCTGCAAATACCAAGGGCATGGCGACGCAAAGCAAATGGATCTTTTTCACCGGTTGGCGCTAAACCAATGCCCCAGATACCTACAAGAGTCTCAAGCTTATCTGCAAGAGCCAAAATGGTGCCTGTATCAGTTACTGGTAAGGCGTCCCCTGCAAATCTAGGTGCATAGTGCTCCATGCAGGCTGCTGCCACATCAGGATGCTCTTTGTCATTGAGGGCGTAATAGCGACCCATGATGCCTTGAAGCTCTGGGAATTCACCCACCATGTCTGTCAACAAATCAGCCTTGGCCAATTGCGCTGCGCGAACTGCCAGGCTCACGTCAATCGAGCTTTGATGCTTTTTGAGTTCGCGACCAATCACTTCAGCAATTTTGGCAACTCTTTTGGTTCTTTCTAATTGAGTGCCCAATTTGTTGTGATAAACCACCTTCGATAGAAGAGTGGTGCGCTCGAACAAGGTCTTTTTGCGGTCTTGCTCGTAAAAGAATTTTGCATCCGCTAAGCGAGGTCTGACAACTCGCTCGTTACCAGAAATAATTGCTTCTGGAGTCGATGTTTCAATATTAGAAACAATCAAAAATTGGTTGACGAGCTTACCGTTTTTATCGGTCATCGCAAAGTATTTTTGATTGGTCTGCATGGTCAAAATCAAGCACTCTTGAGGAACTTCTAAGAATTCTTTTTCAAACTCGCAGGTGTAAACAGCCGGCCACTCGACCAAGGAGCAAACCTCTTCTAAAAGAGACTCCGGCATTAGAACTGATTGACCATTAGAAGCTTTGAGCAATGATTCACGAATTTTTTCAAGGCGATCGTTGTAACTTGCAATCACCTTGCCGGAAGTTTCTAGGGTTTTAGCGTATTCATCAGCATGCTTGATGGTCAAGATGCCATTTGATAAAAAGCGATGACCCAACGTGGTCTTATGAGCTTTCAAGCCCAAAGCTTCAACATGGATGATCTCTGCGCCATGCATCGCCATCAAGCCGTGAGCAGGTCGCACAAATTCAACATCTTTGACTTGAGCTGTTCCCGGTGCGATTTGATAGCGCATCAATTTAGGGATTGGTAGTTTGCTGATGGCTTGTTCTAAAGCGGTTTGTAATCCAGTAGCCAATGTTTGGCCAGTGACTTCAACATTCAAGTAAAAAGTCTCTGCCTTATCGCTGCCCTGTTTTTCTAATTTATCTAGACTGATATCAGGATGACCTAAAGCAGCAAGCTTTTTTAGCAAAGGCGGCGTTGCTTTTCCATCAGCGTCCAGTGCAATGGCAACAGGCAATAATTTTTCTTTGACTTGTCGATTCGGTGCTTTTACCAAAACGTCTGATAAGTGAACCGCCAGTCTGCGTGGCGTGGCATAGCTGGATGTCATACTTGATGAACCCAATAAACCTTGGGCATTCATAGACTGCTCAATGTTTTCAGAAAAACTTTGACCAAACTTTTTTAAGGCCTTGGGCGGAAGCTCTTCCGTGAATAATTCAATGATCAATGGGGTGCGGCTCATTTTGCGCCCTTTGACTTTTGGATCATCGCTTGATTCGTCGATTGACACATCGGGAATCCCAGTTTTTCTCTCGATTCAAAGTAAGCCTGCGCAACACTGCGAGATAAGTTGCGAATACGACCAATATAAGCCGCACGCTCCGTCACTGAAATAGCGCCGCGAGCGTCTAGCAAGTTAAATGTATGGGCAGCCTTTAAAACCATTTCATAAGCAGGCAGCGCCAAAGGAATTTCCATCAAACGTTTGGCTTCACTTTCATAATTGGTAAATTGCTGAAACAACAAATCCGCATTTGAGTATTCAAAGTTATAAGTTGATTGCTCAACCTCATTCTGATGGTAGACGTCACCGTAACTAACACCTTCAGTCCACACCAAGTCGTAAACGTTTTCAACTTTTTGCAAATACATGGCCAAGCGTTCTAAGCCATAAGTGATTTCGCCCAAAATTGGTTTGCAGTCGATACCACCAACTTGTTGGAAGTAAGTGAACTGTGTCACTTCCATGCCGTTAAGCCAAACTTCCCAGCCTAGACCCCAGGCACCCAGCGTTGGGTTTTCCCAATCGTCTTCAACAAAACGAATGTCATTTTGTTGAAAATCTAAACCTAAAGCTTCTAAGCTACCAAGATACAAATCTAAAATATTTTCAGGGGCTGGCTTTAAAACTACTTGATATTGGTAGTAGTGCTGTAAGCGATTAGGATTTTCACCATAGCGACCATCTTTAGGGCGGCGTGAAGGTTGCACATAAGCAGCCTTCCATGGCTCTGGCCCAATAGCTCTTAAAAATGTTGCTGTGTGTGATGTGCCAGCTCCAACTTCAAGGTCAACAGGCTGAAGTAGGGCACAACCTTGTTGGTCCCAGTAATTTTGAAGAGTAAGAATAACTTGCTGAAAGGTAAGCATATGATAGGTTTCCTGAACCCGATGATTTTACCTTTCTTGCGGCCGCCTGACCTTATTTTTTGTTCTGATACCAGGCAAATACAAGGAAAAGGCCGCTGATGATCAAAATTGGTAAATCTCCCAACCAAACATAGGGCGTTTTACCTGAATAAGCTTGTACGCTAGTTTTGAGGGTGGCTTGCTGAAATTTAGGTAGTTGAGAAACAACCTGACCTTGAGAATTGATCACCCCAGTCACGCCGGTATTCGTTGCTCGCAAGGTGGGGATACCAGTTTCTATGGATCTTAAGCGAGCTAATCTGAGTTGCTGTTCTGGTGCTTGACTCTCTCCAAACCAGGCTAAGTTTGTTAAGTTGATCCACAGATGATGTTCAAGCGAAGAATTTCTCTGTCTCTTGGCCAGCTCATCACCAAAAACGTCTTCATAACAAATCATTAGACCAATCGCAATTCGATCTGTGCCTTGTTCAAGAATATAAGGTGTTTGAGTCATCGAGCCACGCTCGAAGTTACCCAAAGGTACTTTGAATAAATCCACAAACCATTGAAAGCCCCATGGTATGAATTCACCAAAAGGAACTAGGTGACTTTTATCGTATTGATATATCAAGTTACCTTGATTCAAGCCAATCGCCGAATTAGTTGGCAAACCAGAATGACCAGTGCTCACAACCCCAAGAATCACATTCTTTTTAGCGGTATTGGGCTTGATCTTGGAGATCAATTCTTGTGGAACAGTTTTAAGTTCAACTGGAAATGCTGTTTCTGGGGCGATCACCAAGTGACTATCACTACTTCTAATCGCGCCGGTATAAAAGCCCACTTGTTGCTGTACGTATTCCGGATCAAATTTTAGAGATTGAGGAAAATTGCCTTGAATCAAAGTCACATCAATTGGCCGGCCAATCGGTTCAGTGAATGAAATTAATCCTAAAGCGTGACTGGCTGAAATGATGGTGATGGAGGCAACAAATTTTGTGAAAAAGTTATGTTTACCTTGACTGAGATATGCAGCTAAGCCAACGCAAAACCAGGCACAGGCCAAGCCGCCGAAAATAGTTGCCCAAGCAAAGAATGGCCCATCAACTTGAGACTCAGCAAGACCTGCCCAGGGGAAGCCTGTGAATAACTGACCTCTGACCCACTCCATGATGGCCCAAGAGCTGGCAAGCCCTAAAACTCTCGCAGCAGAAGAATGAAATTGATGAACCAGCTTAATGGCAATTGCCGGAAATAATGCCAAATATGCTGATAGTGCAATCACAGCTAGAGCAGAAATGGGCGCAGCGATTTTCCCCACGTCATGCAAGCTGACATAAATCCACCAAAGAGTATTGCAGAAATAACCTAAGCCAAATAACCAGGCGAAAAGGAAAGACTTTTGTTCTTTAAAAATAAAATGAATGTATAGGGCTAAACCTAGAATTAAGAACCAGCCGCCAAACGGCAACTCAATCAACCAAGCGCAGATACTTCCTAGTAGGAAAAAAAGTAAGGCTTTAATCAATTTCTAATTTGGTGGCTAATAAAACGTGCACTTGTCTAGCGTCTGCCCGTTGAACCTCAAAAAGGATGTTTCCAATTGTGATGGATTCACCTTTGTGTGGAACTCTGCCCAAATTCTTTAAGATAAAGCCAGCAAGCGTGTCATTGTCTTCATCTGCAAAATCGGTTCCTAGGGCTTCATTGACTTGATCTAGTTCAGTGATACCGCGAATCCTGAAATTAGTTTCACTCACATTGATGATGTTGTCTTCAATGTCATCAGTGTCATGCTCATCTTCAATGTCACCCACAATTTGTTCTAGTACGTCTTCAATGGTGACCAAGCCTGCAACGCCACCATATTCATCAACAACAATAGCGATGTGATTGCGGTGTTCTCTAAAGTCTTTTAAAAGCACGCTTAAGCGTTTTGATTCAGGGATAAATACAGCAGGTCTTAACCAATCACGCAACTGAAAATCTTCTTCTTGTGAGTGGCGCAATAAATCTTTAGCAAGCAAGATACCAATCACGTTATCGCGATTATTTTCGTAAACGGGGAATCGTGAATGGGCTGCTCTGATAACTTCCGTAATCGTATCTTCAACTGATTCATTGATATCAATCCAGTCAATTTGAGCCCTGGGAATTAAAATATCCCTGGCTGAAAGTTCGCTGACCTGAAAGACACCCTCAATCATGGCCAATGCATCTGCATCGATGAGGCCTTCAGCTTGAGCTTCTTTGAGAGTTTCCAGTAGCTCGCGGCGTTGCTCTGATAGCGAGGAGGGGTTTGGCGTCAGTAGGTCACTGATGCGCTCTAAGAGGCTTTTCGACTCGGGTTCATTTGTCATAATGAGTAAGAATAACTGATTTATTTAAATTCAGCAGTAAGGGTTTGCCTGTTTGAGGCTTTTTAGAATATTGATTTCAAGCTCTTCCATCGCTTCAGCCTCAATTTCATCTTCATGATCAAAACCTTGGGCATGAAGAGTGCCGTGAACAATTAAATGTATCAAGTGTTGCTCAATAGATTTTTTTTGGGCTAAAGCTTCTTTTTTAAGCACCGGCAAGCAAATGACTAGGTCAGCATTTAGAGCATTGCTCATCGGGTCAATATCGTAGGGGAATGTCAGGATATTGGTGGCGTAGTCTTTATGTCTATAAGTATTGTTAAGTTTTTTACTCTCTGCATTTCCAACAAATCTCACGGTTAAGCGAGCGTCTTGTTGTAAAGCTTTTTTAATCCAGTTACCAACTTTTCTTTTGCTAATTAGTGGTGACCAAGTTTGTTCTAGAGATTCACTGGCAAACTGAATATCGAGGATTAGCTTAAATGCGAGGGCCATTTTTTTAATTCATTCCTGAATCATCAATTCGCCACGCAAAGAGTGGGGCATGGCTTCTGTGTATTTCACGGGCATTAATTTACCAATCAAACGTTTGGCTTGATCTGATCCAGCCTTGATCAAAGCAACTCGACCGTTTTCTGTGCGGCACTGCAGATGGATGCCATCGCGTGCCATGCTTTCAACCATGGCAAGCTCAGTTTTACCCACCATGCTTTGATTGATTTCTAATACATGCTGATCAATTTGAGACACCAATCTTTTGAGGCGGTCATTTTTAACTGTCAATGGGACGTCATCCACAAGATTAGCCGCAGGAGTTCCGGGTCTCTCGCTATAAGTAAAGCAATAACTGTTATCAAATTTAACTTCTTTGACCAACTTCATGAGTTGCTCAAAATCTTCTTCTGTCTCGCCCGGAAAGCCAACGATGAAGTCGCTTGTAATAGAAATCCCAGGACGCACAGCCTTCATCTTTTTGATGATGCTTTTGTATTCCAAAATGGTGTAACCACGTTTCATGTTGGCTAAAACTCTGTCTGAGCCATGTTGAACCGGAAGGTGCAGATGATTAACAAGCTTAGGAATTTTTGCGTACGCATCAATCAAGCGTTGCGTGAACTCTTTGGGGTGACTGGTGGTGAAACGAAGACGTTCAACGCCTGGTATTTCTGCCACATATTCCAAAAGCATTGCAAAATCAGCAATCTCACTTGAGCCTGCCATGCTGCCCCTGTAGGCATTCACGTTCTGACCCAGCAGTTGAATTTCTTGGACACCTTGCTGTGTCAAGCCGGCTACTTCAGTTAAGACATCTTCAAAAGGCCGAGAAACCTCTTCGCCACGAGTGTAGGGAACCACGCAATAACTGCAATATTTAGAGCAGCCTTCCATGATTGATACATAGGCCGCACCACCTTCAACTTTGGCAGGGGGCAAGTTATCAAACTTTTCAATTTCTGGAAAGCTGATGTCTACCTGAGGTAAACCACTTGAATGCCTTGCCCGAATCAGCTCTGGAAGTCTGTGCAGAGTTTGCGGACCAAAAACAATATCAACATAAGGTGCTCGGTTAACAATGTGTTTGCCTTCTTGGCTGGCAACGCAACCGCCAACACCAATCATCAATTCAGGTCGCTTGAGTTTTAATTCACGCAGTCGACCTAAATCAGAAAATACTTTTTCTTGAGCCTTTTCGCGAACTGAGCAAGTGTTAAAAAGAATTAAATCAGCATCTTCTGGCGTATCAGTTTTTATCATGCCATTGTGATGGTGAAGTACATCCACCATCTTGTCAGAATCATATTCATTCATCTGACAACCAAAGGTCTTGATATAAACTTTTTTCATTATTTAGATGAATTGAAATGCAATGATTGCCACGATGGTTGGTGGCAATGCTGCCAAGAATAACCAAAGTGGTGAAACGCTACCATCAGGAAAGTGTTCGCGAAGAATCGACATGCCTGCAGGGTTTGGTGCGTTGGCAATCACAGTCAAGCCGCCGCCGGTGATGGCGCCAGCAACTAACGCATATTTAAACTCTTCACTTGTACCCTCAACCAATGATCCCAGGTAGGTAAGAGCGGCATTGTCAGTGATTGCTGTTAATGCAGTTGCGCCATAGTAAACAACAGTAGTGCTCATGTTTTCCAAAATAGGTTGGAGCCACCATTGCTGCATACCACCAAGCACCACCAGTCCAGCCAAGAAGAATGCAACCATCAAAGCTTCTTTTAATAGCAAAGGATTTTGAAACTTAGCGTAAGCGTGTGTGTAACCCATGAAGAAAAGTAAAAGACCCATGAACACCACTGGATGGTGAGCAAACACAACGATGCCAGCTAAAAATAGTAAGTGAATAGCTACAACAAACAAAGGCATTTCATCTCTGTGATGATTGCTGTTTGCTTTAGGTAAATCTTTGCGAACC
Organism: Polynucleobacter meluiroseus; assembly: GCA_945867755.1. Classification (GTDB taxonomy): domain Bacteria; phylum Pseudomonadota; class Gammaproteobacteria; order Burkholderiales; family Burkholderiaceae; genus Polynucleobacter; species Polynucleobacter meluiroseus_D. Next base: position 14,492 of record CAMBJN010000003.1, on the reverse strand, counting down.
AATAATGTAACGAGTGTTGCATTAATAACTACTGCTAAAGCTGCTTTCATGCCGAATGTTTTAAAAACATAAGCGCTATCCCAACCCCATGCACTTGCAACCATCAAGATTGGAGGCGCAGCAAAGCTTGTTAATGCGCCACCAATTGAAATATTGACGAATAAGACGCCAATTGTTAAATACATTAGCTTTGTATTAGATGTTTGGCTAAATATCTTCTTCTTTAAAAGCAGTGCCGCCAAGGTCATGGCTGCCGGCTCAGTGATAAATGAACCAAGCAATGGAACCATAGCGAGTGTTACGAAATAACTGGTGGTGACATTGTTGATACGGAACAGTTGGCTAAGTAAGCCAGACACCAAGCGAACTAACTCGGAAGCAAAGTGCAACACAGGACGGCTTGCTGCCACAACCATGATTGCAAACACAAACAATGGTTCTGTGTAGTTTCTGCTTTCTAAATACTCTACAGAAGGCTGATAGCTGCCAGCAGCAAAAGCCATGAACACAATTAAGATCATCGCCCAAAAACCAAAAACAGCTTCAACTTCACCCAGTAAATGCCAAAGGCCAGAGTGATTGGGTTGCTTGTGAGCCAGGCGCTCAAAAAAAGCTGATGAAAACGTGTGTATCACCGCAATACCAAAAAGTGTTGTGGCGATTATTTGTAAGGAGGTGGGGTTCATGAAGAGCCTTGAGTGTTCAAATCGTTAATGGCTCTATTGTAAGCCACTGAAAAAGCTGAAAATCCACTTATTAAAAAAGGCTCACAAAAGTGAGCCTTTCTCTAATTGAAAATTCTATTAGTTAACATTTTTTCTTACAAAGATACCTTGTTGAATTTTTGTAAAAACATTTTGGTAAACATCAGCCTCTTCGATAGGGATGTCCTGTTCACCCCTCATACCGTAACCACTCGATGATTGAGTTGAATTAACAAAATTGAGACGAATCTTAGTTCTACCAGGAGTAATTTCTTCAACAAAAGCAGTTGCTTTGACATCCTTCATCACTTGACCGACAAAAGGAACAATACTTTGTTGGGTTGGGCTTTTAGCGTTAATTAAACCTGTCTCAATACTGGCTGAATTAACAACATAACCTAAGTCTTGAAACACAGATAGAGTCGAAGCAAAAGCTACCTTTTTACTGGTTTGAAATTCTTTTGATTGAATAGCCTGTAATTCAAGAGCTGTTTTAGTTGATTTTGGCTGAACAGCACAACCAGCTAGAACGGTAAATAAAGAAATTAAAAAGTAAGTAACAATTTTTTTCATGATTTTTTAGAATGAAGTTGAGTTATAGGTAAATTCAGAAACAACTGATTTTTTGAATTTAATGATGATGGTGAGTGTTCGTTGTGTTCTAGAAGACGCTCCGCTGGCTTGTGATGAACTTCCTCCACCAGCACCGACAATAGCTCCAGTTCCTAAAACAAGACCAGCAATACCATTCTTACTGGTTGAATAAGCAGTTTCTGTACTAACCTTGTCGTAAATCCAAGTTTCAACTCCATCACGATCTTTAGTTACCATATTAGGTGAGCCTAAAGCCTTAGCTACATCAGCTTGAGACATACCTTCACGAATTTCTCGTTGAGCTACACCAAGAGTAATCTTTTGGTCACTCGAATCCCTAAGCCCTTCACGATGATCAGCTACCGTCATACAACCAGTTAATAAGCTGGTTATGAGAGGAACAAAAAATAAAGCTAATTTCTTTGTAGTCATAAAATTTCCGTTAATTAATAGATTCATTCTAACAATAACTACTGAATTTAATGAGAATAAATTTTTGGGTGTTAATGGTTGAATAAACCACCAATTATCTTTACTGAATTAAATATACAGTGAACGGTCTAAAGGGTCGTTATCACTTAGATCTGTCTTGATAAAGAAAAAACCACTAAAGTTCTCACTTTAGTGGTTTTTGTTTAGGATCCCTTTGGAACCCTTATAAAATGGTGGCGAATCAGGGATTCGAACCCCGGACCTGCGGATTATGATTCCGTCGCTCTAACCGGCTGAGCTAATTCGCCAAAGACCAAAAGTATAGCTTATTTTGCTAATTTCACCTATTTAAGGGGTCTTTGAGGGAGTTGCGAGGGTTAAAACTGACGCGATAGAAGTTTTTATGACTTTCTAAGTCAATCAATAAAATGCTTCAATTGCTATAAATCCTAAAACACCAGCACTTGACCAAGCGACAACTCTTTTGAGATGGTGTTTTGATAATTGGCAATAAAAATCTTATCTAGCTGTGTATAGCGAATCCAGTATTGCTTTCGGGCTGGTTTGATTGATGAGTAATTCTGTGACTACGCGCTCAATTCTGAGGAAAGGTTTAAGCAATCCTTTGCCATTAAAAAGATATTCCAACCAACCTTTTTGCTTGATTCTGTTTTGAGAAAACTCAATTTCATCGGCCTGAACTGAAGAAATATTTTCAGACGGTTGCGCCTTCTTTTTAAATAAGACTTTTAAATTGCCCTTGTCTTCTACTTTGACCACATCAAAGTACTGACTTGCTGCGCATGCAAGTGTAAATTTTGAGTAATAAAAAAGGTGCGCCTTGAAGTAGATGTTGTGTGGTGATGCATCAGCTTGCAAAATATTTGGAACTTCTATGAATAGATATCCGCCATCTTTGATGCTTGAATATAACTTCTTCATCACATCCAAAGGTTTTGCCATGTGTTCAAACACATGAAACAGGGTCACTATGTCTGCCGAAGAATCTTGGACATCAGACAGCATGGCTGTTTTCACTTCTACACCATATTGCTCTTTGGAAAATGTTGAGTAACCAAGATTTGGTTCTATCCCTTTGGACTGAAGACCTTTTTTTTGTGCCATGTACACAAATTCACCGCCACCTGCACCTATATCTAAAAGAACTTGATTGGATAGTTGAACGTGTGACTCAAGAAATTTGATTCTGTCTAACGCTGTCATCCCTGCGCGACGCACATACTTTGTGTTTGGGGAGTAGGTGCTTTTATAGTCTTGACGATAATTGTGTGAATAGTAAATTTTCAAATCTTCATCAGAAGGAATCTCTTGTTGCTGAATAAGACTACAATCGGAGCAAAATGAAATGGATAGTGGTAACTTACTTTTCGCGTCATTTTGCAAATGAGTATGCAAATTCGTGGAATTACATAACTGACAAGTAGAGGTCATAAGTCACCGTTGATTGTTTATAAATATCTTAAGAGGTTTCAGCTAAGGGCAAATTGATCAGTAGGTTTTGCGGCTTGAACTTTAGACACTTATCAATGTCATGAGCCATGGCTAGATAGATAGGCTTTCCAGCAATCTCTGGCAGCATGCGACCTTTGTCAACGAAATCTAATTTAAATAGACACAAGACTTGTGCCAATTTTGAGTTATCCACTGTTTCGCCGTTATAGAGTGCATTCAAAATTTCCGTGGCGTTCACGTCTAGGCCAATGTGCCAAGACCATTTAGAGTCTGTGATTTGGCCTTGAGGGGTGATGGTGACTTTTGTGCCGTGGAAGTGGAAGATCCACTTTTCAAGAAGTCTACTGAGCGCTGCTGCGCCATCTTGGTCATAGTTAAGTTGTAGAACGAAGTCATGTGCTTCATCACGTTCCCAGTAGTCATCAGCGTTATCTTTGATTAAAACATCTAAATCAATGCTTCTTAGGGGGGCTGAGTTTTGTTTGAGTAATTCACCAATGCTGCCAAAGCCACCAGTTTCTGCATATTTCTCAACAGTTATTTGATCGGCTGACATGATGTGACCATCTTCTAGGATGGTGATCTTTTGCATTCTGAACAAAAGCTCTGCAGCTCTTGCCTCAATAGCACTTGGATTTTCGCCCAAGAGATGTTGGCAAAGGATTTGGGTTAATTGATCAACAAAGAGCGGTGGAACATCAACCCCGTCCCCTTGAAATAATCCCAAGTAAAAACTTTCCAATGATGATGCTTGCACCAATTTCTCTCTAAAGCGTAACCAGATTTCGTAGTTCACCTGAATATCAGCATCCTGCATTTTTTTTATTTCAGCAGAATCAATCTTTGCTTTTGGGTTGTCTGTGAGCAACTGGTGAATCTTTTGTTCTTGTGCGCAAGACTCTGGAATGAGAGCAAGCTCAGGTCTAGTTAAATAGGATCTCAAAAAATCATCAGTGATGATGAGTTGTTGATCCTGATTAACAGATAGAAATTGGTAATTGCTGTTGGGCCAAAATTTACGCATGATATCTCGTTAGAATGTTTTTAGTATTGTGCAATGAAAATGAAATGAATCCATGAAATTGAGCCATAGACCGCTTCATTTTTAGGGTTAATGCCAGATAACTTCGGCTTGTTTTTATGGCTTTCTTTTCTTTTCATATTGATGCATCTTGTGTGCATAAATCCAGGCAATGGCCAAATAAATCAAGAGCGATCCTTGGGCGCCCCACCAGTAAGTGAAGTTCCAGCCAAAGAAATTAAATCTCAAGGGTTCTGGAGCAAGGCCAACCAATAGGGTTGTCACAAACCAAATACTCAATAAGATGGCGATCAAGCGTTTATTTTTAGACCATGTTTTCATGGGGTGCCCACTGGAAGATAAACGCGCATACAAGTTCCGTATTTGAGTGGAGATTCTTGATAGATGTTTTCAAGAATCTCTAGTTTGCCACCATGCTGAGTAGCAATTTCTTTCACGATGGCCAAACCTAAACCACTGCCCTCAATGTCACTTCCAAGAACTCGGTAGAAGCGCTCTAGTACCCGTTGCCTCTCTTCTGGTGGAATGCCTGGTCCCGTGTCTTTTACTTCAACAATCAGCAATCCCGGTTGATTCGCATGTCTGACGTCAACGGTCACGGCACCATTGGCTGGAGTGTATTTGATGGCGTTATCGAGTAAGTTATTGAATAGCTCTTTCAACATCACTGGATTGCCATACATTTTGTATGCTTGTTCATTGGTTTGATACCCCAAATCAATCTTCTTTTCCCAGGCGGCTGATAACCAATTCTTAGTTGCATCCGCGGCTGCTTGCGACAAATCAATCAAAATCTTTTCACTGAGCTTGTTGGTATTTTCCATTCTGGCCAGTGACAGCAATTGCTGCACTAGGCGAGTGGCCCTGGTAGAACTATCGGCAATTTGCTCTAACGAACGTTGCAGCTCTTCAGGACTATTTTCTCTTTGAGCTAATTCTGCCTGCATGCGAAGACCTGCTAGCGGTGTTTTTAATTGATGGGCGGCATCAGCAATGAATCGTTTCTGCGATTGAACGGAATCTTCAAGCTGATACAAGACATCATTAAAACTAGAAATCAAGGGCATGATTTCTTGAGGAGCCGCGCGCTCTTCAATCGGACTTGTGTCGTCAACCAAACGATTTCTGATTCTGTTTTGTAGAGCATTCAGTGGCGCAAGACCTCTGCTCAAACCAAACCAAACCAAGACCACCACAATCGGCAAAATGATGAACTGCGGCAATATCACGCCTTTGATGATTTCATTGGCAAGCTGAGATCGTTTTTCTAAAGTCTCAGCAACTTGAACCATCACGGGGCTTGGCCCAGTAGTTGTTGATAATATGACCAAGGTTGCAGCAACGCGTACTTCATTGCCGGCAATTCGACTGTCGCGGTAAGTGATGGTACCCACTTGTAATGGATCGCCATCGGCTGGCAAAGATAAGTCTTTATCTCCAGCTATTAACTCTCCGCGCGGGCCAATCACTTGAAAATAAATCGTATCGTTTTCATCAGCACGAAGAATTTGTCGAGCCGACATCGGTAGGGTCAGTGATATCTTATCGCCAACTGCTTTAATTTGTTGAGAAATGGCTTGAACACTGTTTTCAAGACTTCGATCAAATGGTGCGGTTGCAATTGATTGTGCAACCAAATAGGTCACGGCAATACTCATTGGCCATAACAATAAAAGTGGCGCCAACATCCAATCTAGAATTTCTCCAAACAGTGATCTTGGACCTTTGTTGGCATGCCTTAAGCCATATGACTCTGGTGGTAAGAGTCGTTGAAGTTCCGCATCAATGGCGGGACGAACGTCAGCCATTTCAAATATTAAGCTTCAGATACTTTTGAAGCTTCAGGAGGGGCTTGGAATTTTTCTAGGCAATAACCTAGGCCACGAATCGTTGCAATACGAATACCACCCACTTCAATTTTTTTGCGAAGGCGATGAACATATACTTCAATAGCGTTGTTACTGACCTCCTCGCCCCACTCGCACAAATGATCAACCAATTGATCTTTAGATACGAGGCGGCCCGCTCTTTTTAATAGAACCTCTAAAAGTCCTAGCTCTCTTGCAGATAATTCGAGCATTTTTTCATCGATGTAGGCCACGCGGCCCACTTGATCGAATTGCAATGGACCGTGTTTCACAACGGTTGGTCCACCACCTGTGCCTCGACGCGTTAAGGCTCGAACTCGTGCTTCTAGTTCAGACAAAGCGAATGGCTTGGCCATGTAATCATCGGCGCCCGCGTCTAAACCTTTGACACGTTCTTCGGTGGAGTCGGCGGCGGTCAATATCAAAACGGGAAGCATGGAGTTTCTTGACCGAAGGCGCTTGAGCACCTCAAGACCTGTCATTTTGGGCAAGCCTAAATCTAGGATCAATAGGTCAAAAGCCTGGGCAGATAGGGCCAGATCGGCAGATTGACCATCTTTGACATGGTCTACGGCATAACCAGATTGTCTCAAGGACCTGGTTAACCCATCAGCTAATACGCTATCGTCTTCTGCAATCAGTATTCTCATACGGCCCAATCAGCAAAATCTTGCTTGTTTATAAGTATTGTCTGACATTAGGCAGCAATAAACTAGTTTCTAGTGCATATTCTAGCTAGGTATTAAAAAAATCCTTGCAAAGAGTACTGTTTTTATATACAGTAGTTACTGTAACTTAATCATGTGTAGACAAAATACACCTAATTTTAGATAAGGACGACCATGGAAGACCAAAAAAAGAAATCTGGATCAGGCCCCGCTGATATTGAGGGAATGAGCTCTGATAAGCAAAAAGCCCTCAACGCAGCACTTGCTCAGATTGAAAAACAGTTTGGTAAGGGCTCCATCATGCGTCTTGGCGACAGTGATATTGGCCAAGATATCCAAGTTGTATCAACCGGCTCTCTAGGCTTAGATATTGCCTTGGGCGTTGGTGGTTTAGCCAGAGGCCGTGTGATTGAGATTTATGGACCAGAATCATCAGGTAAAACAACTTTAACCTTGCATGCAGTAGCAGAAATGCAAAAGTTGGGTGGTACATGCGCATTCATTGATGCTGAGCATGCATTAGATGTGAAGTACGCCGCTAAATTGGGCGTGGATGTTAATAACTTATTAATTTCTCAGCCGGACACTGGTGAGCAAGCATTAGAAATCGCTGATGCCTTGGTTCGTTCAGGCTCCATTGATTTAATCGTGATTGACTCGGTTGCCGCCTTGGTGCCACGCGCAGAAATTGAAGGCGACATGGGCGATTCTTTGCCTGGTTTGCAAGCTCGTTTGATGAGTCAGGCTTTACGCAAATTAACGGGAACAATCAAGCGCACAAATTCAATGGTGATCTTCATTAACCAAATTCGTATGAAGATTGGCGTGATGTTTGGTTCTCCTGAAACCACTACGGGTGGTAATGCGCTGAAGTTTTATGCCTCAATGCGTTTAGATATTCGTCGTATCGGCAGCATTAAAAAAGGCGATGACATTGTAGGTAATGAAACACGCGTGAAGGTTGTGAAAAACAAAGTATCTCCGCCATTTCGGGAAGCTATTTTTGACATCATGTACGGAGAAGGTATTTCCAGACATGGTGAAATAATTGATTTAGGTGTTGAATGCGATATCGTTGAAAAGTCAGGTGCTTGGTACAGCTACAACGGTGAACGCGTTGGACAAGGTAAAGATAACGCACGCGAGTTCCTCAAAGAAAACCCAGAGATTGCTAAAGAAATTGAAGCAAGGGTTCGCGAAAAATTAGGTGTGAACACTGGTAGTGTGATCAGCCCTAAAGAAGAAGCGGATGCCTAAACAGCAAGCCCCAAGTTTGATGGGGCGAGCTCTTCGGTATTTATCAAGAAGAGACCATAGTCGTCAAGAGCTTCGCAAGAAGCTCTTGCCTTATGCGGAATCTGATATTGAGCTAGATGAGCTCATGGTAAAGCTTGAAGCACAGTCTTGGTTATCAGATGAGCGTTTTGCAGAGAGTCTGGTTCGCCGAAAATCTGAGCGATACGGCAGCATAAAAATCATCGATGAGTTAAAGCATCAAGGTATTGAGGGCGACTCTTTGTTGGAAATCAAAGAGCGGCTAAAAGTTTCTGATGCAATGAGAGCTTGGGAACTGTGGCAAAGAAAGTTTGATTCAGTGGTCACCAAAGACCCTAAAGAAAAATCCAAGCAAATGCGTTATTTGGTATCAAAAGGTTTTCCCTTCAGCGTGGTGATAAAAATTATTGATGGGCGATTCTCGCCACCTGAGGAAGAGTCACAATAATTTAAGCTGGTGTAGACTTTGCACATGAGCCCATCATCTAAATCCAATCGCACCCTAATACACACCAGAGACATCAAAACTCAAGCGTTTCGTCGTGAGGATGGCTTATGGGATGTTGAAGCTACCTTGCTTGATGTCAAAGATAAAGATTTTCATTTGGCATCGGGTGTTAAGCCCAAAGGTCAGGCCATTCATCAAATGGTTTTAACTGTCACTATTGATACAAAATTCAATATTGTTGATGCTCATGCCAAAACGCATGCGGCCCCATATGATGAGCATTGCAAAACCATAGAGCCTGATTATCAAAAACTCATTGGCTTAAATTTAGTGAACGGTTTTCGAGGTGCCGTCAAAGAGCGCTTAAGTGGTATTTCTGGATGCTCTCACATGACTGAGCTTTGTTCTGTATTGCCCACCGTGGCAATACAGGCATTTGCCGGAGAAATCTTCAAGGTTGTAGACCATGGATCTGGAACCATGCCTTTTCAACTCAACCGATGTCATGCTTTAAGAACCGATGGTGAAACAGTCAAAATGTATCACCGAGCCTGGTTTGGAGCCCCATTAACACCCGTTGATATGTCAAAAAAAGAGTCTTAATCCCTTAAATAGCGATAATAGTGAGATTACTTAGCAAAAATAGTAAATAGACAGAGTTAAGTAAGCTAAAAACATTAGTATTTTGGTCTATTCAATAGGGAGCCTTAATGAAGATCCACGAGTACCAAGGCAAGGAAATCTTGCGTCAGTTCAATGTTCCAGTGCCAAATGGCATTTCAGCTTTAAGCGTTGATGAGGCTGTCGAGGCAGCTAAAAAACTGGGTGGCCCAGTTTGGGTTGTGAAGGCCCAAATACACGCAGGTGGCCGTGGTAAGGGTGGTGGCGTTAAAGTTGCTAAGAGCCTTGATGAAGTAAAAACATATGCAACTCAAATTTTGGGTATGCAATTAAAGACCCACCAAACAGGACCAGAAGGTCAAAAAGTTCGCCGTTTGTTGGTTGAAGACGGCGCTGACATCAAAAAAGAATATTACGTAGGTATCTTGACTGATCGTGGCACGCAATCAGTGGTGGTGATGGCTTCTAGCGAAGGCGGCATGGATATCGAGGAAGTTGCTGAAAAAACTCCAGAAAAAATCATCAAAGCTTTTGTGAACCCATTGATTGGTTTGACAGATGCTGATGCAATTAAATTGGCGCAAGGGATTGGTGTGCCTGAGGCATCACAAGCAATGGCTAAGGCAGCTTTGCAAAACTTGTACAAAGTTTATATGGACACAGATGCATCATTGGTTGAAATTAACCCATTGATTCTTGAAGGTAACGGCAATATCAAGGCCTTGGACGCTAAGTTCAACTTTGATTCAAACGCTTTGTTCCGTCATCCAGAAATTGTGGCATACCGCGATTTGGATGAAGAAGATCCTGCTGAAGTAGAGGCCTCTAAATTTGATTTAGCCTACATCTCACTAGACGGCAACATCGGTTGCTTGGTGAATGGCGCTGGTTTGGCGATGGCAACCATGGACACAATTAAGTTGTTTGGTGGTGAGCCAGCAAACTTCTTGGACGTTGGTGGCGGTGCAACTGCTGAAAAAGTAACAGAAGCATTCAAGATCATGTTGAAGAACAAAGAGGTGAAAGCTATTTTGGTGAACATTTTCGGCGGCATCATGAAGTGTGACGTGATCGCCGATGGCGTGATCACGGCCTGTAAAGCGGTGAACTTGAGCGTGCCTTTGGTGGTTCGTATGAAGGGCACGAACGAGGACCTTGGCAAGAAGATGTTAGCTGAGTCAGGTCTACCAATTATCAGTGCAGACACGATGGCTGAAGCAGCAACTAAAGCTGTTGCAGCGGTTAAATAAGCCACCGGCCACGAAAGGAATTTAAATGTCTATTCTTATTAATAAAAACACCCGAGTCATTACTCAAGGTATCACTGGTAAAACAGGTCAGTTCCACACTGAAAAGTGTCAAGAGTACGCAAATGGCAAAGAATGTTTTGTTGCTGGCGTGAACCCTAAAAAAGCTGGTGAGACAATTTTCAACATTCCTATTTATGCATCAGTGAAGGAAGCTGCTGCAGAAACAGGTGCAACTGTTTCAGTAATTTATGTGCCACCAGCTGGCGCAGCAGCTGCCATTTGGGAAGCTGTTGAGGCAGATCTAGATTTGGCTATCTGTATCACTGAAGGTATTCCAGTTCGCGACATGTTAGAAGTTCGCAACAGAATGGCCGCTAAAGAAGCTAAAGGCGGCAAAAAGACTTTGTTGTTGGGGCCAAACTGCCCAGGATTGATCACTCCTGAAGAAATCAAGATTGGCATCATGCCAGGTCATATTCACCGCAAAGGTCGTATTGGTGTTGTGAGCCGCTCAGGCACTTTGACTTACGAAGCTGTTGCTCAGTTAACAGAAATTGGTCTTGGCCAATCTTCAGCTGTTGGTATCGGTGGTGACCCAATCAACGGTCTTAAGCACATTGATGTGATGAGAGCGTTCAATGACGATCCAGATACTGATGCAGTCATCATGATTGGTGAAATCGGTGGTCCTGATGAAGCTGAAGCAGCTCGTTGGTGCAAAGCTAATATGAAAAAACCAGTGGTAGGTTTCATTGCTGGTGTGACTGCTCCTGCAGGCAAGCGCATGGGTCACGCGGGTGCCTTGATTTCTGGTGGTGCTGACACAGCTGATGCTAAGTTAGCCATCATGGAAGAGTGTGGTTTTACGGTAACACGCAATCCATCAGAAATGGGTAAGTTACTTAAGGCATTGCTGTAAGATAGACTTACGGCTACAGATTAACGGGAGCCTAGCTCCCGTTTTTTATTCCAATAACAATAAGAAAAACAATAACAGTAACAATAAGAGGTAAAAATGGAATTTCTAGCGACGATTGATTGGGCAGTGATTGCACAAATCATCATGATCGATATTTTATTGGGTGGTGATAATGCGGTGGTGATAGCTTTGGCTTGTCGCAACCTACACCCTAATCAACGCCGCAGAGGCATCATGTGGGGCACAGCAGGCGCGATTATCTTGCGCGTTGCCTTAGTTGCATTTGCAGTGACTTTATTACAAATCCCTTTCTTGAAATTCACAGGCGGTATTTTGTTGTTGTGGATTGGTTATAAGTTGATGGTGCAATCAGAAGATGATGGCGGCCATGAGTTGGAAGCTTCAGATAAGTTATGGGCAGCTGTAAAAACTATCATCGTGGCTGATATTGCTATGCGCGTAGATAACGTGATTGCAATCGCTGGTGCTGCCGGTCAAGTTGAGGCTGCTCATCATCAATTTGGATACATTGTGTTTGGCCTTTTAGTCTCCATCCCATTGATTGTGGGCGGAAGTCAAATTGTTCTTTATTTGATTGATCGCTTCCCATGGATGGTGACGATGGGTGCAGGATTGCTAGGCTGGATTGCAGGCGGAATGATTTTCTCTGATCCAGGTCTAATAAAGTACTTTGGCGCAGGCATTGAGAACTATGCAACGTTTGCAGGCATCACTGCTGCTGTTGGTGTGCTGCTTTATGGCGAAGTAATGAAAAGAACAAGGAAGAAGAAAAAGGCTTAATTGCCTATTATTTGACACAGCTCAAAATCAGAGCTTTCTGACAGCAATGTAGTCCTTGTTGATGGGTATCATCTGAGATGATGGTTTCCCATTAACAAAGGATTGAATGAATGAAAAATAAAGACCTTATGACGCTTAAGCAAGAGACTTTAATAAACAAACAAAATGGGTTTACCTTGATTGAACTGATGGTGGTGATTGCCATCATCGGTATCTTAGCTGCAATCGCCGTGCCTAAGTATCAAGACTACATAGCTAAGACTCGTGTGACCGAAGGATTGAGTTTGGCCGCCGGCGCTAAGTTGGCCGTGACTGAGGCTTACTCCAGTAAAGGCGCTACAGACATGGCAGTGGCAACAGATTCAACGTTCAAAGGCACTGTTACCAACAGCATTAAAGATATCAGAATTGAAACTAATGGTTCAATTCTGATCACTTACCAAAACAGTGTTGCTCCTGACGGTGCAAATGTTTTGAGCATTATTCCAGTTAACGATGCCAGCTCTAATGCAATTGTGGCATTGGATTTGAGTCTTAAGGGCGAACAACCATGGGCAGGTATTTGGTCATGTAAGTCACCCGCAACAACGCTGCCTGCAAAACTTCTACCAAGTGATTGTAAGTAAGGTTTTAAGTTCTAAAAATAAAATAAATAAGATAGAGCAGCAACAAAAAAAGGCGAAGGAATCTTCGCCTTTTTTAATCACTAATTGGTATTAGTTCAGTGCGAATTACATCCGTAGTACCATTTTTATGCCCAACATTGATCGAAAGCCTTAGGTGTGTACCATTATTATTTGTAGAGCCATTAGAATTTGCTGGCATAACTTCTGCATAACCATATTTAGAGCTGCTTCCAGTAATTGCACCGCCAATAATCCAATCCTTAGCATTTTGATTCCAAGTATTCTTAAATATACTTTCTAGATAATTATCAAAATAAATGTGAAAGTCATATGCCTTTAAAGAACTTTTGTTTGTAGAGCATGCCAAGGTTGACCATGATAAATTGTTATACGTTCCACCAGGTAAATCTATCCCTTGATTACATTTGGCAATTTCTGCAGTAATAAATCTTCCCATGATTTTTATACTGGCTTCTGCAGAATTAATTTTTGCAGTTGTTGTATAGCCTTGGTATGCAGGAATACCAATAGCAGCCAAGATCCCGATGATTGCAATAACAACCAATAACTCTACGAGCGTAAATCCATTTGTGATCTTCATTTAATAAATGGCCTTAGTTGAAAAAATTGACATTACTTCCCTGCCACCCAAGTACCTGACTTGCCACCACTCTTCTCAAGTAGTTTTACTTCTCTGATCACCATGCCGCGGTCAACTGCTTTGCACATATCGTAAATAGTGAGTAAGCCAATTTGAACACCGGTTAAAGCTTCGATTTCCACACCAGTTTGGCCAATGGTCTCTGTGGTGACGGTGCAATGAATGGTGGATTGAGATTCATCGGGGGTGAATTCAACAGCAACCCTGGTCAATGAGATAGGATGGCACAAAGGAATTAAATCAGGACTCTTTTTGGTGGCTTGGATGGCCGCAATTCTGGCGATGCCAATCACATCACCTTTTTTGTGGCTTCCCAACATCACCATGTCGAAAGTGCTTTTTTGCATTTGTATACTGCCAGTGGCAGTTGCAATTCGGTGTGTGTGAGCCTTTTGGCCAACATCCACCATGTGGGCTTGGCCAGTTTCGTCAAAATGAGTCAGTTTGTTCATGCAGTATTTGTACCATAATTAGGGATATGAATCGTAAAAAGAATCAAGTTGCGCAGAAGTTAATAGCGGGATCTCTCGCTTTCATTTTTTATCCAAGCTGCTTATTAGCTCAAGTTGATAACAATCGAGTGGCGCAGGAGAATATTGATCGCACCATGCAGTCACCCAGGGCTGGTTCTGAGTTTGCGCCTCCTAGCAAAAGAATTCAGCAACCCCAATTGGTCCTACCTGATTTAGGGGATTCATCAAGTGCAGATCTATCCCCAATTGATGAAAGACTATTGGGTGAGCGCATCATGCGCGATATTCGCAGAGACCCAGATTATGCAAAAGATGCAGTTTTTCATGACTACCTCAACACGATTGGCCAGCATTTAATTGACACTGCTAAAAAGCAAGGTGTGGCTGGTTTAGAAGGTTTAGGTAGCTTTGCCATTAGTTTTGAATTATTTGGTGTACGAGATAAAAGCATCAACGCCTTTGCTTTGCCAGGCGGCTTTATTGGTGTGCACACTGGTTTGATTGTTTCTGCAGAGACAGAGTCTGAATTAGCCTCAGTGCTTGGTCATGAGATCGGCCATGTCACGCAAAAACACATTGCTCGTATGTTCGGTCAGCAAGGCACTAACTCAATGATTGCGTTAGCATCAATCATTTT
>CAMBJN010000002.1 GCA_945867755.1 Polynucleobacter meluiroseus | reverse complement strand
GAGGTGATCGACGATGGCTCAAGAGGGCTCCGAATCTTGTTTTGGTTCATGCAGTGTTGATTTATAAAGATCTAATGGGGAGCCCCAAGGCATCATCATCATGCGAGGCCCCCGTGAGATATATCTGGCCAACTCCGATAAAGCTAATTCATAAACTTCGCGCTTGAAATCAATCACCACATCCAATGGAATCCAATAAGGACTCCAGCGCCAAGCATCAAATTCTGGATGATCTGTTGCACGCAAACAGACATCGCTATCACGACCCACCATGCGCAGTAAGAACCAAATTTGCTTTTGGCCACGATAAGCTTGACGCGTCGAACGACGAGTTGCATTTGCTGCAGATGGGCGGCGCAAGAACTCCTGTGGCACGTCATAACGTAGCCATTCACGGGTTCGTCCAATAATTTGGACATGTTGCGGCTCTAGACCGATCTCCTCATGCAACTCGCGATACATTGCTTGTTCTGGGTTTTCGCCGTGTTGGATACCACCTTGCGGGAATTGCCAAGAGTGCTGGCCAACACGTTTCCCCCAAAATACTTCGTTACGTTGATTGAGTAGAACGATGCCGACGTTGGGTCTGTACCCTTCTTTGTCGAGCATATTCGTGCCTTAATCCTTTAATCCTTTAAAATCAATTAATTGATTATAGCTATATAGCCAAACCATTATTTTATAAAGTGAACCATGAAAGCCAGCCAATTTTTTATCCGTACTTTAAAAGAAGCCCCAGCTGATGCGGAAATCGTTTCCCATAAACTCATGATGCGTGCTGGCTTGATTCGAAAGCTGGGCGCCGGCATCTACAACTATATGCCCATGGGTCTTAAGGTTATTCGAAAGGTCGAGGGCATCATCCGTGAAGAAATGGACAAAGCTGGAGCCATCGAGCTTTTAATGCCAGTGGTTCAGCCAGCCGAACTATGGCAAGAAACGGGTCGCTGGAATAAGATGGGCCCAGAATTATTGAGAATCAAGGATCGTCATGACCGCGACTTTTTGATTCAGCCAACCTCTGAGGAGGTGGTCACTGACATCGCTCGTCATGAAATCAAGAGTTACAAACAATTACCAGTCAATTTTTACCAAATTCAAACAAAATTCAGAGATGAGCGTCGCCCACGTTTTGGCATCATGCGTGGTCGTGAATTCAGCATGAAAGACGCCTATTCGTTTGACCGTGATGTCGACGGCATGAAAGTGTCTTACGCCAAAATGTTTGATGCTTACACCCGCATTTTTCAGCGTTTAGGACTTAACTTCAGAGCCGTCAATGCAGATAACGGTGCTATTGGGGGAACTGGCAGCCAAGAGTTCCACGTGATCGCAGATACGGGAGAGGATGCAATTGCATACTGCCCAAGTTCTGACTACGCAGCAAATATTGAAACCGCAGAAGCGCTTTCATTGATTGCAAAGAGAGTTGCTGCTTCTCAAGTTATGGCTTTAACGCCTACACCTGGTCAAGTGAAGTGCGAAGAGGTGGCGAAATTTTTGAAGTGTTCGATTGAGAAAACAGTTAAATCAATTGTGTTGGCAGTTGATCAAGAGGGCGGCGCAAAGTTATTTTTATTGTTGATTCGTGGCGATCATGAATTAAATGAAATCAAGGCAAGAAAAGTCCCAGGTTTGACAGATTTCCGTTTTGCAACTGAAGCGGAAATCATTGAATACTTTGGTGCTCCCCCTGGGTATTTGGGCCCAGTTAAAACTAAAAAGTCTTTGACGATTGTGGCGGATAGAACGGTTGCCAATATGAGTGATTTTATTTGCGGCGCCAACCAAGAGGGTCATCATTTAACAGGCGTTAATTGGGGGCGTGATTTGCCTGAGTCCCTCGTGGCTGATTTGCGCAATGTGATTGCGGGCGATGCATCACCAGATGGCAAGGGTGTCCTAGAAATTTGCCGTGGTATTGAAGTGGGACATGTGTTTCAGTTAGGTACCAGTTATTCAGAGTCGATGAATGCCGTCTATCTAGATGAAAAAGGCCAGTCTCAGCCGATGGTGATGGGTTGTTATGGTATTGGTGTGACACGCTTATTGGGTGCTGCCATTGAACAACGTTTCGATGATCGCGGCATCATGTGGCCAGTATCGATTGCACCATTCCAAGTAGTTTTATGCCCAATGAGTTATGACCGTTCTGACATGGTTCGTGAAGCCTCTGACAAGCTCTACCAAGACTTGTTGTCTGCAGGTATAGAGGTGATCTTAGATGATCGCGGCGAGCGCCCTGGTGCGATGTTTGCTGATTGGGAATTGATCGGTGTACCTTATCGCGTGGTGATTGGTGAGCGTGGTTTGAAGGAAGGTCAGTTGGAGTTTCAGGCTCGCACTGATGCTGAGGCATCCGCAATACCAGTGGGTGATGTGGCTAAAAAAGTGATTGATTTAGTGAAAGCTCAGTTGGCATCTTAAGTATTAATAAAAGAATGCTGCTGCACATTAACGCTTGAGCATATTTCCCATGCCCTTGGTTGCCATACCACCAAGCATCTTGGCCATTTTGCCGCCTTTGAATTGTTTCATCATGGATTGCATTTGTTCGAATTGAGCTAAGACTCGATTCACTTCTTGAACTTGCACGCCAGCACCCGCAGCGATACGACGTTTTCTGCTCGCTTTTAGAAGCTCAGGCTTTCTTCTCTCTTCTGGCGTCATGCTATCGATGATGCCTTGCGTGCGAGCAACTTGTTTATCGGCAACTCCCATGTCTTGTTTGGCTGCTGCTTGAGCAAACTTTGCAGGCAATTTATCAATCAAGTTACCTAAGCCACCCATTTGGCGCATTTGACTGATTTGCATGCGAAAGTCATTTAAATCAAATCCACCTTTTTTAACTTTGTCAGCTAATTTTTGAGCTTGGTCAAAATCAACATTCTTTTGCGCTTGTTCAACCAATGCCAGAATATCGCCCATACCCAGAATACGGCTGGCCATGCGGTCTGCATCAAATGGTTCAAGACCATCCAGTTTTTCAGCCACACCAGCAAATTTAATTGGAACGCCGGTGATGTGTTGAACTGAGAGTGCTGCACCACCGCGTGCATCACCATCTAGCTTGGTCAAAATCACACCTGTTAATGGAAGTGCTTCATTGAATGCTTTGGCGGTGTTCACAGCATCTTGACCCAACATTGCATCGACCACAAACAATGTTTCGATTGGGTTCAAGATTTGGTGCAAAGCACTGATCTCTTGCATCATGACTTCATCGATACCCAAGCGGCCGGCGGTGTCGACAATCAATACATCGTGATAGTGTCGTTTTGCCCAGTCCAAAGCGTCGCGCGCGATGTCTTTGGGATTTTGGTTTTCATCGCTGGAAAAAAAATCTGCGCCAGCTTGCTCGCTGACCATTTGCAATTGTTTAATAGCGGCCGGGCGGTAAACGTCGCAAGATACGGTTAAAACTTTTTTCTTTTGCGTGTCTTTCAACCATTTGGCTAATTTACCAACAGAGGTTGTTTTACCTGCACCTTGAAGGCCTGCCATCAAAATAATGGCCGGTGGTTGAGCGGCTAAATTCAGTCGACCAGCACTTGGATTGCCCATGATGGCGGTGAGTTCTTTTTGAACAACTCCCACCAAGGCTTGACCAGGGCTTAAACTATCAAGAACCTCAGCGCCAAGAGCTTTTTGTTTAATATTATTGATGAGCTCTTTGACCACAGGAAGTGCAACGTCAGCCTCTAATAGGGCTAAGCGCACCTCACGAAGCATTTCGGCGGTATTTTCTTCGGTCAGCCTGGCTTGACCTCGCATGGTTTTAACCACACGACTTAAACGATCTGTTAGATTTTGAAACATATGAGCATTAAACTGTAGACATGAACATTTTAGGTCACCCCAGCTTCGCATGGATACCCAGCGCTTTATATTTCTTGTTTTTTTTACGAGAAATCAGGGTTTACTCGCAAAATTCTGAAAAGAATCAAGACTCCCCATCGGTTTCGAGTCTATCCCAATGGTTGTTGTTGCCGATCATCATTTTGCATGGCGTCACCCTGCACGAGTCTATCTTTACGCAACAAGGCTTTGTTTTTGGTTTTGCGCAGGCTTTATCAACCATGGCTTGGATAGGCGTCACTTTCTTTTGGTTTGAAAGTTGGTATCTGCCCATCAAGGGATTGAGGGCCATCATTTTGTTGGCAGCATGTGTCACAGCCGTTTTACCCATCATTTTTTCTGGATCATTGCTATCAGCTCGCTCAATTGAAGATCCATGGTTCAGGGCTCATTTCATCGTGGCGAATGTGGCGTATGGTTTGCTAAGTTTGGCTGCCCTTCATGCCATTTTGATGCATTGGCAAGATCGTCATTTGCACATGCCCACACAAGACAAGGCCAATAGTTTTTTTGCTAAGTGGGGCAATCGTTTACCGCCACTGATGAGCATGGAAAGCATTCTTTTCAGAATCATCACGGTTGGGTTTGTCTTGTTAACTTTGACTGTTTTTTCTGGATTATTTTTTAGCCAAGCATTGTTTGGCCGTGCCTTATTTTGGGATCACAAAACAATCTTCGGATTTTTATCTTGGGTGATGTTTGCTGGATTGTTGATCGCGCGTTGGCGCGTTGGTTTGCGAGGCTTAACAGCAGTTCGTTGGGTGCTAGGATCCTTTGGAGTTTTATTGATGGCCTATGTGGGTAGCCGTTTTGTTTTAGAAGTATTGATTCAACGATGAAGTGGTTACTCTTCACCTTGATTCTCACGGGTTTGATCATTTGGTGGCGTTACGCGCAAATTTCTCAAAATAATCGATCGAGCGCCAAGCCGCCACCCAAAGCGACATCGAAAACCTCGTCATCAGCCAAACCAGTTGAGTCCAAGAATATGGAGCAGTGCCCTCATTGTGGTTTAAGGTTTCCACAAGGCGAGGGAGTGGGAACCTATTGCTCTCGTGAGCATCGCTCCAACATCGATCCGAAAGGTTGGTGGGGTGAGGCAGAGTGGATCAAATCACCTAACTATGATTCACGACCCGAGGGGTTCCCTGTTGAGTTGGTGCTGATTCATAATATTAGTTTGCCGCCAGGTCAATTTGGTGGAAATCACATTGTTGAATTCTTTCAAAACAAATTAGATCCGAAAGCACATCCTTATTTTGCAGAAATTGCGGATCGACAAGTGTCTAGTCATTTTTTAATTCGTCGCGATGGACATGTGCAGCAATTTGTATCAACCTTGAAGCGTGCTTGGCATGCGGGCGTTTCTGATTATTTTGGGCGCGAGCGTTGCAACGACTTTGCAATTGGTATTGAATTAGAGGGTAGCGATGATGTGCCGTTTGGTCCAGCTCAATATATAGCACTGAAAGAATTGGTCGTCGCTTTACAAAAATTTCACCCAATCTCTGCTTATGCAGGTCACAGCGATGTAGCTCCTGGTCGAAAAACAGACCCAGGGATTCATTTTGATTGGCAACGATTTTCCAATGATGCCAATATCCCAATTAGACAATTCCCCTACGGTCTTAAAAACAGAAGTTAGTTTTTTCAAATAAGTCTTGTCTCGTTGGGTTAGTAAGCGCTAACCATCTAAGTTTTTATACTAAAAAGCCCTCAAGTAGCGCCAAAAAATCATTAAAAACAGGCTCGAATTAGGGATTCCGATAGGTATTTTTAGTAAAAAATATTTATCAAAATAATCACAAATACCCTATACTTAGTAATGTTGTCGCAGAAAAAACACTAAATGTAGTGTTTTTAAGAGCGAATAGCTGTTGAAAAAAACTAACAAATAGACTTTTTACCTAATTAATACATACATATATATAGATACAGGAGTTCGAATGACCTACGCAGACCCACAAGTTTCTGGCCAAGCATCCAATCCATTTTCTGGCCAATCAACTGGTCAAGTTAGTCAAAGTCCGTCAGAGGAATTTGTGGCAGGTGGTGTCGGTGGTACTCAAACAACACAATTAACAGATTACAAAATCATTCGCCGTAATGGTTCAGTTGTAGCGTTCGAGCCATCCAAAATTGCGATTGCTGTGACCAAAGCTTTTTTAGCAGTTAATGGTGGCCAAGGCGCAGCATCTGCTCGAGTTCGTGAGCAAGTGGAACAATTGACCCAGGTGGTTGTGCATGCCTTATTGCGCAGCCGTCCAAATGGTGGAACATTCCACATTGAAGATATCCAAGACCAAGTTGAATTGGCTTTGATGCGCAGTGGTGAGCACAATGTGGCCCGTGCTTATGTGCTTTATCGCGAAAAGCGCAATCAAGAGCGTGCAGCACAAGTGGCTGCTCAGCCTGTGGCTCAAATCGTCGAGCACCCAGGCGTTAATGTCAGTGACAATGGTGTGATCAAGCCATTAGACATGGCAGCATTGCAAATGGTGATTCAGGCGGCTTGTGAAGGTTTGGGTAATGCGGTGAATGCAGAGCCGATCATCAAAGAAACCATCAAGGGTTTGTACGAAGGCGTTCCAATGGCTCAAGTGTATGACTCAGCTATTTTGGCGTCACGCACATGGATTGAAAACGACCCAGCCTACAGCCAGGTGACTGCACGTATTTTGATGCACACCATCCGCAAAGAAATTTTAGGCCGTGAAGTACCACAAGGTGCTATGGCTGCTGAATATATCAATTACTTCCCGCAATTTATCAAGCAAGGCGTGGATGCAGAGTTACTAGACAAGCGTTTATTGACTTATGACTTGGTCAAATTGGGCGCCGCCCTGAAAGCTGATCGCGATTTACAGTTCAACTATTTGGGCTTGCAGACTTTGTATGACCGTTATTTCTTGCACATTGAAGATCACCGCATTGAAATGCCTCAGGCATTCTTCATGCGTGTGGCGATGGGTTTGGCATTGAATGAAGTGAATCGTGAAGATCGTGCGATTGAATTCTATGAAATCTTGTCAACATTTGATTTCATGTCCAGTACGCCAACCTTATTCAACTCAGCAACATTGCGCTCACAGTTGTCTAGCTGCTACTTAACAACGATTCCAGATGATTTGGATGGAATTTATGAAGGTTTGAAAGAAAACGCTTTGTTGTCTAAGTTTGCTGGTGGTTTGGGTAACGACTGGACGAATGTGCGTTCTTTGGGCAGTCATATCAAAGGAACCAACGGTAAATCTCAAGGCGTTGTTCCGTTCTTGAAGGTGGTGAACGACACAGCTGTTGCGGTGAACCAAGGTGGTAAGCGCAAGGGCGCAGTTTGCGCTTATTTGGAGACTTGGCACTTAGATGTGGAAGAATTCTTAGAGTTGCGTAAGAACACCGGTGATGACCGCCGCCGCACACATGATATGAATACTGCTAACTGGATTCCAGACTTGTTCATGAAGCGCGTGATGGAAAAAGGTGAGTGGACATTGTTCACACCATCAACTTGTCCAGACTTACATGACAAATTTGGTTTGGAGTTCGAAAAAGCTTATTTGGCTTATGAGCAAAAAGCTGCCAATGGTGAAATCAAGCCATTCAAGAAGGTCAATGCCTTGGATATGTGGCGCAAGATGTTAGGCATGTTGTTTGAAACAGGCCACCCATGGATCACTTTCAAAGACCCATGTAACGTTCGCAGCCCTCAGCAGCACGTTGGCGTGGTTCACTCATCAAACTTGTGTACAGAAATCACGTTGAACACCAACGAAACAGAAATCGCTGTCTGTAACTTGGGTTCAGTCAACTTAGCTGTTCATTTGAAGACAGATGCCAGCGGTAACTTGATGCTTGACCACGAAAAACTCCAAAAAACCATCCGCACAGCGATGCGCATGTTGGATAACGTGATTGATATTAACTATTACGCCGTGGCTAAAGCCCGCAACTCAAACATGAAGCATCGTCCAGTTGGCATGGGCATCATGGGCTTCCAGGATTGCTTGCACATGTTGCGCATACCTTACGCCAGCGATGCAGCGGTTCAATTCGCTGACGAATCCATGGAAGCTGTTTGCTACTTCGCTTACTTGGCCTCAACAGAACTGGCCGAAGAGCGCGGTACTTACGAGACTTACAAGGGTTCTTTGTGGGATCGCGGCATCCTGCCACAGGATTCAGTGAAATTATTGGCTGAGCAGCGCGGTGGCTATGTTGAAGTTGACATGTCATCTAAGATGGATTGGACGCCGGTGCGCAATCGCATCAAGCAGTTCGGTATGCGCAATTCAAACTGTGTGGCGATTGCGCCAACAGCCACAATTTCTAACATCATTGGTGTTTCAGCCTGTATCGAGCCAACTTATCAGAATCTTTTCGTGAAATCTAACCTTTCAGGTGAATTCACCGTGGTAAACGATTATTTGGTTCGGGATCTGAAGGCCCGTGGTTTGTGGGATGAAGTCATGATTGCTGACTTGAAGTACTTTGACGGTTCATTGTCAAAAATTGATCGCATTCCTCAAGATTTGCGTGATTTGTACGCGACAGCGTTTGAAGTTGAGCCTCAGTGGTTAGTTGAAGCTGCGTCACGCCGTCAAAAATGGATCGATCAAGCTCAGTCATTGAATATTTATATGGCTGGCGCATCTGGTAAGAAGTTGGATGACACCTACAAGTTAGCTTGGCTACGTGGTTTAAAAACAACATATTACTTGCGCACGATTTCAGCCACACACGTTGAGAAATCAACTGTCAAGGGCGGCGCTTTGAATTCAGTATCGAATGGTGATCCAACTTTGGCTGCAGCTGCAGCTGCAGCAGCAGACGGTCCTGTTTGTACGATGCGCCCAGGTGATGCTGGCTTTGACGAATGCGAAGCATGCCAATAAGTCGTATATTAATGATTATAAAAATGCAATTTAAAAAGAATTTGGAGAACACATTATGCTGAACTGGGAAGAAGAAACTGCTGTTGCACCGGTTGCAAAAGTTGCCCCAGCAATGAACCCATCCGTTGCTGCAGAAAGCACTTTGTTGCCAAACCGCCCAATGCCGATGCCAATGTCATCCGCATCAGCCCCTTCAGCAACGATTGATCCAGAAGATGCTGTTGCTCGCCGTGTGAACGTGGCTGACAAGCGCATCATCAATGGCTCAACAGATGTGAACCAATTGGTGCCATTTAAATATAAATGGGCCTGGGAGAAGTATTTAGCAGGTTGCGCAAACCACTGGATGCCTCAAGAGATCAATATGACTCGAGATATTGCTCTTTGGAAAGACCCTAATGGCTTAACTGAGGACGAGCGCCGCATCATCATGCGCAATCTTGGTTTCTTTGTGACGGCTGACTCATTAGCCGCCAATAATATTGTTTTGGGCACCTATCGCCAGATTACAGCCCCAGAATGCCGTCAATATTTATTGCGTCAAGCTTTTGAAGAGGCGATCCATACGCATGCCTACCAATACATTGTGGAGTCTTTAGGCCTAGACCAGGCTGAAATCTTCAATGCGTACCATGAAGTGAAGTCAATTCGTGACAAAGATGAGTTTTTGATCCCATTCATCGATGTTTTGACTGATCCATCATTCAAAACAGGCACTCCTGAGAACGATCAGAAGCTATTGCGCTCATTAATTGTGTTTGCTTGCATCATGGAAGGTTTGTTCTTCTATGTTGGTTTTACGCAAATTTTGGCGATGGGCCGTCAAAATAAGATGACCGGTGCTGCAGAGCAGTATCAGTACATCTTGCGTGATGAGTCATTGCATTGCAACTTTGGTATCGACATGATCAATCAGATCAAGTTAGAAAACCCACACTTGTGGACGCCAGAGTTCAAAGAAGAGTTGCGCGGTTTGTTCGAAAAGGCGGTTGAGTTGGAGTATCGCTACGCTGAAGACACCATGCCTAGAGGGGTTCTGGGCTTGAATGCGCCAATGTTCAAAGGTTACTTGCGCTACATTTGCAATCGCCGTTGCATGCAAATTGGTCTTGAAGTAATGTTCCCCAACGAAGAAAATCCTTTTCCATGGATGAGCGAAATGATCGACCTGAAGAAGGAGAGAAACTTCTTTGAAACTCGCGTTATTGAATATCAAACTGGCGGTGCGTTGAACTGGGAGTAATTATTTTTAAAATAATTGATGACAACGCATCTCTTAAGTTGTACTATCACGAAAGTTGCAAAACTAAAGAGAGGAAACGGTTGATAGGTAGTAGCCAACAATACGTGTTTTATACCCAGGCTCTGATATCTCAGAAAGAGTTGTTATCTCTTTCTTTTAATCGTTCAAAACAATCCTCTTCCGTATTTAAAAAGCCGTCGCCTCTTGGGGTCACGGCTTTTTTTCCAAGATTCATTAGCGTGCGACGTGTAGTGAGTGGCGCGCCGATGAATGGCTCGCTCACACGAAGTTGGTGTGGTCGGGTTTCTTTAATCAGTAGTATTTGTAAATCACTCTCACGTGAAGGAGTTTAATATGGCAATCGCCAAGAAAAAACCTGCTGCAAAGAAACCAGCTGCTAAAAAAGCTGCTGCTAAAAAGCCTGCTGCTAAGAAAAAAGTAGCTGCTAAGAAGAAGCCTGCTGCTAAAAAAGCTGCTGCTAAAAGGCCTGCTGCTAAGAAAAAAGTAGCTGCTAAGAAGCCTGCTGCTAAAAAAGCTGCTAAGAAGAAGCCTGCTGCTAAGAAGAAGCCTGCTGCTAAAAAAGCTGCTAAAAAAGTAGTAAAAAAAAAGTAAGTAAGCCTGCTGCTAAAAAGCCGGCTGCTAAAGCTGCTCCTGCTTCATCAGCAAAGACAGTTTTAAATCCGGCTGCTGCTTGGCCTTTCCCAACGGGTTCTCGTCCTTAATTTATTAGGGACCGGTTCCCAGAGGGAATCAAACCCGCTAGAGCTTAACGCCTTAGCGGGTTTTTTCTTTTGTAAGTCTTGATGCAAATTGGTAGCTTAAGAATCAGTAGCTATAGCCAAATGCTTGCTTGAACTGCATTTGAATGGCCTCTTGAGATGAGCAGTGATTCTGGGGGCCTTGGCTGGCAATTTTGATGGATCCCATCAAACTTGCTAAACGACCAGTAACCACCCAGTCAAATCCTTGTTCGATACCATATAGCAATCCACCCCTGAAAGCATCGCCGCAACCGGTTGGATCAATGGCATTTCCGACAGGAACTACTGGAATTTCAATTTTCTTACCTTGAGAGTGTATTTCTGCACCCTGAGCACCTTTGGTAACAATCAAAGCTGAAACCCGTTCCGCAATCTTTTCTAAAGATAGGCCAGTTCTTTGGGCTAGCATTTCACCTTCGTAGTCATTCACGGCCAAATAAGTGGCTTGTTCAATAAAAGCTAAGAGTTCTTGACCATCGAACATCGGCAAACCTTGGCCTGGGTCAAAAATGAATGGAATTTTGGCATCTGCCAATTGCTGGCAATGTTCAACCATGCCTTGTCTGCCATCTGGGGCCACAATCGCAATTTTTGGCAATCCAAGTTGTTTCTTCTGGCGATGATTGATTACCTCTGCCACTGTATTGAGGTGCGATTGACCCATGGCGCCAGGATGAAAGGCTGTGATTTGGTTGTTATCGCGGTCGGTCGTAATCATTGCTTGAGCAGTGAAGGCCTCTGGTAGTTCACGAATATGATCGGCACTGATCTTGTATTTAGCTAATTGATCAAAATAAGAGCCAGCATCGCCACCAACGGTGGCCATGATGATGGGCTCGCCACCTAATAGTTTGTGGTTGTAAGCAATATTGCCAGCGCACCCACCAAATTCTCTACGCATACTGGGTACCAAAAAGGCAACATTCAATATATGAATCTGGTCTGCCAAGATTTGATCTTGAAAGCGACCTTCAAAATTCATGATGGTGTCATAGGCGATGGAGCCACAAATTAAGCTAGACATAAAGTTCCTTGGGTGGGTGAATTATTCTGAAGATCCATCTGTTGCCTTGTCATCAACATAGAGCAGACGCACTCTAAATCCGGCAGCTTGTTGGGGTAAGCTCAAGAAAATGTTACACGAGACCTCCTGAAGCGCTTGTGATCCCGCTGTAATGATTTTGGAATCATCAGCTGGTAACCAATCTTTGGGCCCAAGAAGTTTTTCCGAGATTACAGCATCGTTAGCATCGGTGATGGTGAGCAATACGTGTGGCCAGGTGATCATGAGTGGCAATTTATTGCGGATTTGAAGTTCTAGTACTCCGGTAGTAGTTTGGCTATTGGCGGCAATTTTTAGATTGGCTAACTCAATGGCCCATGCAGAAAAGTCCCTTAGGGGCATATCTTGGCAAGAAAACCGTTTGCACAGTAAAGAATCTAGAGATTTAAATGCCTTAAATAAGGGTTCTTGAATAGCAGCCGGTGTTTTGGTGAGCTGCAATGCAATCACATGCCTACCAAGATGAAAGAGCTGTAAAGCAATCACCACCATCAATACAGCTAGGCTGATCCAGCCAATTGAAGTGAGCGATTTCTTATTTTTTGATGAGTTAGCTGAGCTCGGGTTGGGTTTTATCGTTTTTTTTTGAATGCCCGACGAGGTTTGGTTGGTGTCATCTGATATTAATTGACCCGTTAGACACACCCAGCCATCACACTCACGCCAAACATGAAGTTTGATCCAGGGTTGATAGGTGTCAATCACCTCTTGCGCTTGGCGCTCGAGAATGCCTGATAAAACAATGTGACCATTCGGTGCAATGCGTTGGCAAAGTGCTGGAGCAAGCACTTGGAGAGGATTGGCCAAGATATTCGCAACAACCACGTCATGCCGGCTCTTGGCGCTATCTTCCTCTGGTAAGCGAAAGTCAACAGTCACTTCATTACGCTCTGCATTATCTTTGGCAGACATGACTGCTTGCGGATCAATGTCCACCCCAAGCGCATCACCACAACCCAAACGTTTTGCCGCAATTGCCAAAATACCTGAACCACAACCATAATCTAGAAGCGACTTGCTGGCTAAGCCAGAGTGCTCTTCTAACCATTGCATACACAACTTGGTAGTTGGATGACTGCCAGTCCCAAAAGCCAGGCCAGGATCAACTGCCAAACAAACTGCATTCGGATCTTTGGGTGCGTCATGCCATGATGGAACTACCCATAAACGCTGACCCACTTGAATAGGCTCAAACTGTGATTGCGTGAGACGCACCCAGTCTTGTTCCTCAACACTTCTTTGTGAAGGGGCGTTGACCTGAAAACCCGCTTCAGTCAAAGCCAATGAAATTTCTACCGCACTCAAACCTTGTTCATCAAAAAGGGCAATAACTTGAGATTGCTCCCAAGCTTGTCGATCAGGTGTTAAACCTGGTTCCCCATACAAGGGTTTTTCAGATTCAGTATCGGCAGCAGCATCACTGACCGAAATGGATAGTGCACCCAATTCCATGAGGGCATCTCCAAGATCTTCAGCAAAATCTTCGGAGACGGTAAATACAAGTTCACGAAAGGCCATGGATGAATGATGGCTATCAATTACTTCGTGTTACCACGACGTGAAGCTGCTTGCTCCTCAAGTTTGTGCTCTAGGTAGTGAATGCTTGTACCACCTTGTTCAAACTTTGGGTCTAGCATCAGTTCGCGATGTAATGGAATGTTAGTCAAAATGCCATCAATCGCTACTTCAGACAAGGCGATCCGCATGCGGCGAATGGCTTGTTCGCGGGTAGCGCCATAGGCGATCAATTTGCCAATCATTGAGTCATAGGTTGGCGGAACAAAGTAACCGGCGTAAGCATGTGAGTCAACGCGAATGCCAGGACCACCTGGCATGTGCCAAGATTGAATACGGCCTGGGCTTGGCATGAACTTCACAGGATCTTCGGCATTGATACGACATTCAATGGCATGACCTCTGAATTCAATGTCTTTTTGACGGAAAGGTAGCTTTTCGCCAAATGCGATGCGAATTTGTTGCTGAACCAGATCAATGCCAGTAATCAATTCGGTGACAGGATGCTCAACCTGAATGCGGGTATTCATCTCGATGAAGTAGAACTCGTCGTTTTCGTATAAAAACTCAAAAGTACCAGCACCACGATAGCCAATTTTTCGACAGGCCTCAGCGCAACGCTCACCAATTTTTGCAATCAAACGACGATCAATGCCAGGGGCTGGAGCTTCTTCAATGACCTTTTGGTGACGACGTTGCATGGAGCAATCGCGCTCACCCAAGTACACCGCATTTTTATAAGTGTCAGCCAAAATCTGAATTTCTACGTGGCGAGGATTCTCTAGGAACTTCTCCATATAGACTTCGGGGTTGCCAAAAGCTCGTCCGGCTTCTTCTCGAGTCATATTGACCGCATTGATCAAGTGCGCTTCGGTGTGCACCACGCGCATGCCTCGTCCACCACCACCCCCCGCTGCTTTAATGATGACTGGATAACCAACTTTTTTAGCGGTGGCCAAAATTTCTTTTGGGTTGTCAGGCAAAGCGCCTTCTGAGCCTGGAACGCATGGCACACCTGAGCGAATCATGGCTTGCTTGGCGGATACTTTGTCACCCATCAAGCGAATAGATTCGGCAGTTGGCCCAATGAACACAAAACCAGACTGTTCAACGCGCTCAGCAAAGTCTGCATTTTCAGATAAGAAGCCGTAACCAGGATGAATCGCTTGCGCATCAGTCACTTCAGCTGCAGAAATGATCGCTGGCATGTTCAGATAGCTCAGGGCCGAAGGTGCTGGGCCAATACAAACTGCTTCATCAGCTAATTTGACGTACTTGGCGTCGCGATCGGCTTCTGAGAAGACAACCACGGTTTTGATGCCCATCTCGCGACAGGCCCTTTGAATACGAAGTGCGATTTCGCCACGGTTGGCGATAAGAATCTTTTCAAACATTGGGTAACCTTTGTGAGCTTTAGCTTGAATTAGCCAATAATGAATAGAGCCTGACCAAATTCAATGCCTTGGCCGTTCTCACACAAAATTTCTTTAACGACACCTGATTTATCAGATTCAATTTCGTTCAATAACTTCATCGCTTCGATGATGCAAAGTGTTTGACCTTCTTTGACTGTGTCGCCAATCTTCACAAAAGAATCAGCACCTGGTGTTGGAGAGCGGTAGAAGGTGCCAACCATCGGAGATTTAACAGCATGACCGGTAGGTTCTGCTGGCGCAGCTTCTGCTGTAGGTGCCGCTGCTGCAGAAGTTGGGGTTGGAGCTGGAGCAGCTGCTGGCGCTGCTGCATAAAATTGTTGGGCTGGTGCTGCAATTGGGGCTGGATTTTTAACGATTCGGACTTTGTCTTCACCTTCTGTTACTTCTAATTCTGAAACACCAGATTCGGCTACTAAATCGATCAAAGTCTTGAGTTTTCGTAAATCCATGATGCCCTTCCTGTAATTTTTTACTGAGAAGCGATTATAGCGTTATCTATCCATGAACTTAGCTCATCTTCGCTTATTTTGCCTAGTTTGGTCTTAGTAATGGCCCCTTTGCGGTCAACCATCAGAGTAAAAGGCAGGCCAGAACTGGGATTTCCCATGTTTTTTGCCCAAGTTGCGCCATCTAAGCCACCTAAAACAATGGGGTAGTTGACCGGTGTTTTTTCAAGAAATTCACGTATGTTAGATGGTGAATCGACTCCAATACCGACAAATAGTACATTTTTAGCGGCATATTTGGTCTGTGATCTAACCAATTCTGGCATTTCTTCAACACAGGGTGGGCACCACGATGCCCAGTAATTGATGATGAGGATCTTTCCTCGCCAATCAGATGTTTGATGAATTTTCCCGTCCGGAGAGCGTAATTCTCTGGTGAGCAATTCTTCGATAGCGGTATCGCTGGCTTTTTCGACTCTGTATTTATAGCTCGACAAACCCATGCCCAAAACAGCGGCGAGTGCTCCAGCAATCAAGATCAAACCCCATTGGCGTTTATTCATGTTTTTCTTTCCGTTTTTCAATGAATTACCTTATTTTGCACGGATGTTTGGATAAAATCTTGGCATGCATCTTCATATCTTAGGTATTTGCGGTACTTTTATGGGCGGTATTGCCGCCATCGCTCGTCAAGCAGGTCACCGAGTGACCGGTTGTGACGCCAATGTTTATCCACCCATGAGCACTCAACTCGAGGCTCAAGGCATTGAACTGATCGAAGGCTTTTCTTCAGATCAAATTGCTTTAAAGCCCGACTTATTCATAATCGGTAACGTGGTTTCTCGTGGCAACCCTTTGATGGAAGCTATTTTGGATCAAGGCTTACCTTACCAATCTGGCCCTCAATGGCTGGGCGAACAGGTTTTGCAAGGAAAACATGTTTTAGCCGTTGCAGGAACTCATGGAAAAACCACCACCACGGCGATGCTCACATGGATTTTGCAAGCGAATGGATTGGAACCTGGTTATTTGATTGGTGGAGTGCCAAACAACTTTGATGTGTCTGCTCGTTTGGGTAAAAAAACGGGGAATAAAGCGGATGCACCTCATTACTTTGTGATTGAGGCTGATGAATATGACACGGCATTTTTTGATAAGCGCAGCAAATTTGTTCATTACAGACCACGCACAGCTATTTTGAATAATTTGGAGTTTGATCATGCGGATATCTTTGCTGATATCACTGCCATTGAAACCCAATTTCATCATTTGGTTCGAACGGTTCCAGCTGCGGGTCGTTTGATTGTGAATGGTACTGAGCAAAGTTTAGAGCGAGTGGTACAGCGCGGATGTTGGTCAAGTCTTGAGCGATTTAGTTTGCCGAATCAATCGATCAAACCTGAAGATTGGTCTTTGGTTGATACAGTCAAAGATGGCTTCAAAGTGATTTACCAAGGCAAGCATGTGGCCGAGGTTTCTTGGGACGAAGACGCATCTGTCACTGGTCGACATAATCAATTGAATGCCTTGGCTGCGATCGCTGCTGCCCATCATGTGGGTATTTCTACGCAAGATGCCGCCAAATCTTTAGGCACATTTAAGAATGTGAAACGCCGAATGGAAATGGTTGGGCGAGTCAATGGCATCACGATTTACGATGATTTTGCGCACCATCCAACGGCGATCACCACCACGGTTGAAGGCTTGCGACGTCGAGTGGGACGTGATGCCAATACTCGTATTTTGGCCGTATTAGAACCACGCTCTAATACGATGAAGTTGGGTGTGATGAAAAGCCAGTTACCCAATAGTTTGCAAGATGCTGATTTGGTTTTTGGTTACGGCTCGGCAACTGGTAAAGATGCTTTGGGGTGGGATTTGAAAGAGTCTTTGGCTCCATTAGGAGAAAAAGCTCAAGCGTTTGATGATTTAAATCTTCTCATGGCAGCAGTGAAGCAATCAGCAAAACCTGGAGACCATATTTTGGTGATGAGCAATGGTGGTTTTGGTGGTGTGCATCGCAAGCTTTTAGAGTTATTAAAATAAGAAAATTTTTCTTGGGTGGAGATTCATTCTTTGTTTGACTGAATTTAAGAAGGTAAAAAAATGACTAAAAATATGGCCAAGCGTTTAGAGAATAAAGTTTGCATCATCACTGGCAGTGCGAATGGCATTGGTTTTGCTACTGCGCAAAAGTTTTGTGATGAAGGTGGCATTTCTATTATTTGTGACATGAACGATACACAGGTTCAAGCCGCTGTTAATCAACTTAAATCAGCCGGTGGTCAGGCGGATGGCTTTGTGATGAATGTCACGAATCGCAAAAATATTGACGAGGTTGTGGCAGCAGTGATGGATCGTCATGGCCGAATTGATGTTTTGATAAACAATGCTGGCATCACCAAAGATGCACGGTTAGTCAATATGACGGAAGAGCAATTTGATGCCGTGATTGATGTCAATCTCAAGGGCGTATTTAATTGCACGCAAGCGGTTGTCCCTCATATGCTCAAAGCAGGGTGCGGTTCAATTGTGAGCGCATCAAGCGTGGTTGGTTTGTATGGCAACTTTGGTCAGACAAATTATGCAGCCAGCAAATATGGTGTGATTGGCTTCACAACCACTTGGGCCAGAGAATTAGGACCTAAAGGTATCCGCGTAAATGCTGTTTGTCCTGGGTTTATAGAAACCAATATTTTGACTTCTATGCCTGAGGATGTTTTAAAGGGGATGAAAGATCGCTCATGGTTGCGCCGCTTAGGTCAACCTGAAGAGTTGGCCAATGTTTACGCTTTCTTGGCCAGCGATGAATCTAGTTATATCAATGGCATCGCTTTAGAGGCCAGTGGCGGGATATCTCTTTAATGCGTTTGTTGCATGAAGATGGCGGCGACATAAAAATTGCCACCCTGATGGTGCAAGCCACAGAGGGTGAGTCTTTAGCTGTTGAAACTTTGGGAGGTAAACGCAGCAAGCTAAAAGCCAAAGATGTTTGGTTGCGTTTTGAGGACCCCAAACCAGAAGAGTTATTGGCATCAGCCAAAAAGCAAGCTGAAGAAATTGATTTAGATTTTTTGTGGGAATGTGCTGGAGCAGATGAGTTCTTTTTTGCTGATTTAGCGAAAGAATATTTTGGCGAGACACCCAGTGCTATTGAAAAAATCAGTTTGGCCATGGCCTTGCAGGGCGCACCGATTTATTTTCGACGCAAGGGTCGTGGTCAGTTCATGCGTGCACCAGAAGATCAGTTGAAGGCAGCAATTTTAGCGGTTGAAAGAAAAAAAGCTGAGCTGATCAAACAAGAGTCATGGGAAGAACAATTAAAGCTTGGTCAGTTGCCTGAAGAGATCGCACCGCTGGTCAATACTCTTTTATTCAATCCTGATAAAAATACAACGGCTTATAAAGCTGTTGCAAGTGCCGCGCAGACTTTAAAAGGTGGAATACCTGAGTTATTTTTAACTTGTGGTGTTTTGAGTTCTGCTTTGGCTTATCACGAAGGTAAGTTCCTAAGGGAACATTTTCCTAAAGGCGTTGGCTTTCAAGTGCAATTGGAGGCGAATGAGCAGTCGGCTTGGGAGGAGGCGCTTTTAAAGCTGCCCGCGGCTAACGTCAAAGCTTTTTCAATTGATGATGCCAGTACCACAGAAATTGATGATGCGTTTTCTGTGAGTAGTATTGAAATTGAAGGTCTTGGTCAATGTCATCGCGTTGGCGTTCACATTGCTGCACCAGCTTTAGCAATCCATCGAGGCAGTGCCTTGGATGAGGTTGGTCGAAAAAGATTATCAACGGTCTATTTCCCTGGCGGCAAGATTACCATGTTGCCAGATGAAGTGATTGAAGTATTTTCTTTACACGCTGCAGAGGCAACGTCGCTTGATTTGCCTTTAAGACCCGCTGTGTCTTTGTATGTCACTTTGAACAGTGAGGGCCTTCCAATCTTAGAGGGTGAGCATGCACCGGTCACCAAGGTTGAGAGGGTGCTCATGGCATCAAATCTTCGTTTGGATGATTTAGAGCATTTGGTCACTGAAGAATCGTTGCTTGATGAAAAAAATACTGCATCGATTCCTTACCAAGCTGAGTTGAACATTCTTTGGCAGTCTGCAAAGCAGTTGCACGCTAAGCGTCAAGAGCAGCGTGTGATGAATGGCCTAAGGGAAGAGTCCTTGGGTTTACCTGATCCGCAAGCCTTGCCTCGTGACTTTAATTTCAAGGTCACTGATGGTGTGGTTGAAATCACTGCTCGTGGGCGAGGTTCAGTACTGGATTCGATCGTTGCTGAATGGATGATTTATTGCAATAGCACGTGGGGCAATCAATTGGCCAGCCACAGTGTGCCTGGAATTTATCGTGCGCAAAAAGGCTGGGGTCCCCAGCGCACACGCATGCAAACAATGCCTGGGCCGCATGAAGGCTTAGGGGTTGAAAACTACGCTTGGTGCACCTCACCGTTAAGACGATATGTTGATTTGGTGAATCAGTGGCAATTGATTGCCATGGCACAACATGGCGTGACTGCCAAGTTAGTTGCACCCTTCAAGCCAAAGGATGCCGATTTGATGGCGATTGCAGCAGATTTTGATGGAACCTATGCGGCTTATGCTGAACATCAAAATCAAATGGAAAGTTATTGGTGTTTACAGTATTTAAAACAAAAAGGTTTACCTTGGAGGGGTGTCGTCAGACATCTCAAAGAAGGGCAGGCACGGATTGAAGAAATTCCTTTGCGTTTGAGTATTCCGGAATTAGCGGAACAAGCAAGAGGCGCCAGAGCTGAAGTTGAAGTGGTGGATATTGATTTCTTGACCCTTGTTGCAAGTGTGCGTTATTTGGGTTTAATACAATCTGATTCAATTGGCAATCAAGAATTGGAAGAATTAGATGAATTCGAAGATTCAAACAATCCACAAGATACTGATTCACTAGAAGCGGTTCCTGAAAATGATGTCAAGCCAAGTACCGCTGAATAAGTTTTTTACTATTGATTGGCAAAATTGGAAAAAGCCAATGGTGTATGCCCTGCTTGCTTCATTGGTATTGCATGCAGTTCTATTGGCGTTCAAATGGCACGCCGAATCCGAGCAAGAGCGACGCTTAAAAACCCCATTGAGTGTGGTCTTGGTAAATGCCAGCAGTCCAACAGCACCCATCAATCCAAAGCGATTGGCTCAAGTTAATTTAAATGGGGGTGGTGAATTAACAGAAGGCCAAGCAAGTGCTCTGCGCCGTGCCGATCCTAAGTTGGCTGAGCAGCTTGAAAAGATACAGGCGGATCAAAAACGATTACTGTCGCAAATCAATGCTGGACGAGAAAATCAAGCAAGTACCTTACAAGGCAAAAGTTCTTTGGCTGCATCAGAGGCTGATCCACTTGAAGCAGAGTTGGCAAAGCGTTTACAAAAACAAGGTCAGCAACCAAGACGCACTGCGGTGACAGCAACCAGTGCGAAGTCGGTGGTATTTGCGCAGTATTACGATGCCATGCGTCGTCAAATTGAAGCGCACGGCACCACTCACTTTCCAAGGGTTGGGGGTAGAGCTTTGTACGGTAGTTTGGTGTTGATGGTCAGTATTGATCAGCGTGGCAGACTAAGTAAAGAGGGCGTCACGGTGATGAAGTCTTCTGGTAATCAAGAATTAGATCGTCAAGCCATTGCCATCATTCGTTCTGCTGCGCCTTTTGGGCGATTCACAGATGCGATGAGACAGCAAATTGATATTTTAGATTGGGTGTCAACCTTTGACTTCACCAGAGATGGTGGTGAGCTAAAGTTAGATTTGAAAAATTGATACACTGATTCAAACAGATAAACACCATGAGCCAAGCGATGACTGACCAAGTGAACCCCAAGGATTACCCAGGCAAAGATGTCTACGCCGTGATTGGGAATCCTATTGCGCACAGCAAGTCACCCTTGATTCATGAGATTTTTGCTAACCAAACCAATCAGGCAATTCATTACGGTCGAATCTTTTCAGAGCTCAATGAGTTTAAGAAAACAACCTTGGAGTTTTTTGAGTGTGGGGGCAAGGGGTTGAATGTGACGATCCCATTCAAATTACAGGCCTATGAATTGGCTCAACATAAGACGCTGCGTGCACAGTCTGCAAAAGCTGCAAATATGTTGTGGGTCGAAAATGGTCAGTGGTGGTGTGACAACTCTGATGGTGAAGGGTTGACGCGAGACTTGCGACGCTTACTTAAAGAGCGAGACGCGTCTTTGAGTGGCATCAGCGTGTTGCTCTTGGGTGCCGGTGGTGCAGCTCAAGGAGTGATCGAGCCGTTGATCGGCGCTGGTGTTGCAAGCATCAGCATTGCTAATCGCACCCATGAAAAAGCCGAAGCATTGGTACAGCAATTTTCAGAGCTGGCATCTAAAGCCAAAATGACTTTAAAGGTGATGTCTTTAACTGCGCTTACTGATCCCCAAACTCATCCTGCCTCATATGATTTGATCATCAATGCAACAGCCGCTGGCTTGAGCGATGTGTCACCAATTTCCAAAGATGTTTTGCGGGCCATCGTTCATCCTGATACTTTGGCTTATGACATGGTCTATGGTAAAGAAACATGTTTTATGCAAGATGCCAAAGCCCTAGGCATTCTGGTAGTGGATGGTTTAGGTATGTTGGTCGAGCAAGCTGCCCTTGCATTTGAAACTTGGCGAAAATTGGATCTTCAAAAGACTCCTTTAGATATCAATGGTGCGCTAGCTGCCGTCAGAGCCAGTTATTAATTCAATGAAATACTTGCGTTATTTCATCATTGTTTTTATTTCCAGCATTCTTGCTTTACAAGTCTTTTTCTTATTACAGACAGTCGCTTGGCAGTGGGTCAATCCCACTGTCACGGCGTTTCAATTGGCTGAGCGTCATCGTTTGTGTGGCTGGAGCATTCCTTATATTCATCCTTGCGAGATTAAGCGGGAGTGGGTCGAGTTTGAAAAAATACCCAAGCATTTAAAGCGCGCAATCACCATCAGTGAAGACAGTGACTTTTATCGCCATCCAGGGTTTGAGCCGCAAGCGATGAAAGATGCTTGGGATAGAAATCAAAAAAATAACAAGCATCTAAGAGGCGGCTCAACCATCACGCAGCAGCTGGCAAAAAATTTATTCTTATCTGGTGAAAAAAGTTATGTGCGCAAGGCGCAAGAATTTATCATTACAGGTATGTTGGAATTGGTTTTATCCAAAGATCGTATATTTGAAATTTATCTCAATAGTGTTGAGTGGGGCGAAGGGGTATTTGGTGTTGCGGCGGCCTCACAACATTACTTTGCAGTCAGGCCTGATCAACTCAGTGTTGACGAGGCTGCATCATTAGCATCCGCTTTGCCAGCCCCTAAGTGTTATGACAAAGTGAAATACTGCAGTAAAGCCAGGGTGAATTTTCCGGCAAGGATCGATTTCATTTTGGAACGAATGAATAAGTGATTTTTATTGCTGCAATGTAGAAACTAGGCAATGACCAAGTAATAACTAAGCAATAACTAAGCTCAGAAGCTTCCTTAAGGAAAAATTGCAAGCTTGCTGACGTATTTGCTGACGATCGCCTTCAAAGTGTTTTGTTTCACTGATCATTTGATCATTGGCCAACACCCATGCAAAACAAACTGTGCCAACTGGTTTTTCTGGACTACCACCAGTGGGCCCTGCGATTCCAGTGATTGATAGGGCAATATCAGAGCCACTGTTTTGTTTGGCTCCAAGCGCCATCGCGCGTGCGACTTGATCGCTGACTGCGCCATATTGTTCAATCAGGTTTTGTGAAACATCAATATCTTCAGATTTGGCTTGATTGCTATACGTGATGTAACCACGCTCAAACCATTCACTAGATCCTGATAATGCTGTGATGCTTGCTGATACCAACCCACCTGTACAGGATTCTGCAGTGCTTAGGCGCCACCCCTTGGCTATAAGCGTTTTAGCCATTGTTGCAATGATGTCATCAAGATCAACAGTAGATTTTTGAGGGGGTGAATTTTTACTGCTCATCACCAAACTCTAACCCAAATCGCAATCACCAAGAGAGTGGCGATGGCTGCAGCGACATCATCAATCATCACACCAAACCCACGTACCACCCATGTAGGTATTTTTTTAGGTTGATCTAAGCGTTCAAGCGTTGGTTGCCATGTTTTGAAATAGCGATCAATTGTTTTGATGGGGCCTGGTTTGACTGCATCAAAAAATCGAAACAATAAAAATGCGCCTAATTGACCCCAAATATCTGTTGGCATGATCATGAATAGAATCAACCAAAAGGCAATGAACTCATCCCAAACAATGCCACCGTGATCAGGCACGCCCAATTCTTCACCGACTTTGCCGCAAATCCAAATACCGGCAATGGCACCTACGGCAATGATCCAAGCAATCGTGTGAGTGGTGAAAAGTATTTCAAATAGCAAATAGAACGCCCAGGCATAGAGTGTTCCAACTGTGCCAGGCGCTCTGATTGAAAGACCTGAGCCAAATCCAAAAGCCAAGGCACGATCTGGTCTAGACCAAATCCAGGTGCGTTGCGGTTGAATCTTCATTGCTTGGCTGCACGCAGTGCATCACGCGTGGCGATTGCAGCTTGTCTTGCAGCATCTGCAAAATTTCCATCTTGACTTGCGTACAGAATGGCTCTTGAAGAATTGATGATCATGCCTATGCCTGGAGCATTCGGAACCGTGCCTGCTTGAACAGTTGCGGGAATATCGCCACCTTGAGCGCCGATGCCTGGAATCAGTAGGGGCATTTCACCCACAATTTCTCGTACCTTGGCAATTTCTTCTGGGAAGGTGGCACCTACAACCAAACCTAATTGGCCTGTTTTGTTCCACTGACTGCTGGCCAAACGAGCCACACGTTGGTAAAGCAATTCTTTTTCAGTGTGATCTTTTTTATTCACTTCTAAAAACTGCAAATCTGATCCACCTGGATTGGAAGTGCGACATAAAACAATCACACCTTTGTTGGCGTATTTCAAATAAGGTTCCACCGAATCAAAGCCCATGTAAGGGTTCACGGTCACTGCGTCTGCTTGATAGCGATCGAATGCTTCAATCGCATATTGTTGAGCAGTACTGCCAATGTCACCACGCTTAGAGTCAAGGATCACAGGGACTTGTGGGTGTTGACGATGGATGTGATCAATCAGTTGCGCTAACTGATCTTCGGCCCCATGTGCAGCAAAGTAAGCGATTTGAGGTTTAAACGCACAAACCAAGTCGGCGGTGGCATCAACGATTTCTCGGCAGAAAGCCAAAATAGCACCACCCTTGCCCTTGATTGATGCGGGAAACTGTTTTGGATCTGGGTCCAGTCCAACGCACAACATGCTGTCTTGGCTAGACCAAGCATGGGCCAGTTGTTCTGTGAATAAAGGGCGATTTTTCATGGCTATTTCATCAATCTTTCATTTAGTCACATTAATATCTCATGAAAATCTCTAAAGAATTGAATGTGATGCTTTAGTTTTCTCAGACTATAGGATAAACTCCGCGAACCCCTGTGGCTAACTCCCCAACATAAATAGTTGAAAAACAAGATCGGAGCCCCGGCATGATCAACCTATTCGTATTACAAAAAGGTCGCCTAGCCCAGGAGCAGGTGGATGACCGTCAAGAACTGCTAAAGCACCATAACCCTATTTGGATTGATGTTGTTGACCCTGAAGAGGAAGAGCTTCAGTGGATCAAGGAAGCCTTTGGCGTCTCCCTGCCCGAATTAGAAGATCTAGGCGATTTAGAAGCATCCGCTCGTTATTTCGAAGCGGAAGATGGCCATTTGCATATTCGCACGGATTTCATTTTGGATGATGATGAAAACCCACGCAACGTGCGAGTCGCGTTTGTTCTAACTGACAATATTTTGTTCTCTATTCATGAGCAAGATTTACCTGTGTTCCGCTTGGTTCGCTTGCGTGCACGCTTGCGCCCTGGTTCAGTGAGAAACGCTAAAGATGTTTTATTAGATTTGTATTCAACGGACGCTGAATATTCTGCGGATGCTTTGGAAGAGGTTTATGAAAACCTTGAAGAGGCAGGTAAGCGTGTTTTAACTCATGACGTGACCGATAGTGATGCTGCTGGTGTTTTAGAAACAATTGCCAAAGAAGAAGATTTGAATGGCCGCATTCGTCGCAACGTGATGGACACACGTCGTGCCTTGTCTTTCTTGATGCGCAGCAAGTTGCTGTCTGATGAGCAGCAAGAAGAGGCTCGTCAAATTTTGCGAGACATTGACTCACTGGAAAACCATACGGCTTTCTTGTTCGACAAGATCAACTTCTTGATGGATGCCACGGGTGGTTTTATCAACATCAATCAGAACAAGATCATCAAGATCTTCTCCGTGGTATCGGTTGCTTTGATGCCGCCAACCCTCTTGGCCAGCATTTGGGGTATGAACTTCGAGCATATGCCTGAACTGCGTTCGACCATTGGTTACCCAATGGCCATCATCGTGATGCTGATTTCATCAGCGATACCGTTGATTTATTTCCGCAAAAAAGGTTGGATGAAATAAGTCTTGGTTTGGGCAACTACTTAAAGTGATCAAAAGACTTTAAGTATTGCTCACTCAGTGAACTCGATAGCTCCTGACCATTGCTATCAATCAGTCGAATCAATCTTTGAGTGGGCGCTTGCTCGATGATCGACCCAATCTTGGTCAATGTAAGACCTAAGCGTGAAGATAAATCTTCTAATTGTGAAAACTTATCCTTGGGTGCTGTGAAACATAATTCATAGTCATCACCACCGGTCAATTTGCATAAACGCTGAAGTTCAATGGATTTGCTATTGAGGGTCTTCGAGCCTGGCACTTGATCAATCAAAATATCTGCGCTGACCGATGATTGATGCAAGATGTGGTTTAAGTCACCAAGCAATCCATCAGAAATATCAATCGCTGCATGAGCAAGACCGACCAGGTGTTTACCCAGTGCAGTTCTGGGTGTGGGGTTGTGCATGCGTTGACTGACTGCGGAAAACTCTTCAGCAGACAAAGCCCATTCTTGGCGCAAAGCGCCCAAGCTTAATCTCGCATCACCCACTTGATGAGAGATCCAGATATCGTCACCCACTTTTGCCTTATGTCGACCCAAAGATTGATCTTTTGGAACATGTCCAAAAATTGTGATGCTGATGGTCAGTGGCCCTGCCGTGGTGTCGCCACCAATCAATTGGCAGTCATGTTCGTTGGCGATATCCCACACGCCATTGGCGAAGGATTCTAGCCAGTCAACTTTGACCTCTGGCATGGCAATTGCTAAGGTAAATCCCACGGGGCTTGCACCCATGGCTGCAAGATCAGATAAATTAACTGCCAAACATTTGCGCCCAAGCAGGTAAGGGTCTGCGCCCAGCAAGAAGTGACGACCTTCAACCAGCATATCAGTACTGATGGCGATTTGTTGGTTGTTACTGGGGTTGATCAGTGCACAATCATCACCAATACCAAACGCAATGGCTGAGTTTGGATGATCGACTGAGCGCTGTTTAAAAAAGCGTTCGATCAAATCAAACTCTCCGGGCGTGCTACCAGTGTTGGAGGGGGATGTGCGTATTTGAGTTTGTTTTTGACCCATGTATTAATTGTATGACCATTGCTCAAAAGGGATCTTCCCCCCCTCAAAATAAGCCTCAGAATCTCAGAGTTTGGACTGTTTTCTTAGAAGAGGACTAGAATCTACCTACAAAGCACAAAAATATCAAAAATAGCAAGACATAAGAGTACGAGACAAGCATTCAAAATAAAACTCAACGCACCCACTTTGTTTGGGATTGAAAGAATTATTTAATGACAACATCTGATAGTAAAAAAAGTTCTGCTGATCAACAAAAAGAAGCGCTGCGCAAAGCCGCTCTCGAATATCACGAGTTTCCAACACCAGGCAAGATTGCAGTCACGCCCACCAAACAGTTAACCAATCAGCGCGACTTGGCTTTGGCTTATTCACCAGGTGTGGCAGCCGCATGTGAAGAAATCGTTAAAGATCCTAGCAATGCTTTTCGATATACATCCCGTGGCAACCTCGTGGGTGTGGTGACTAATGGCACGGCTGTTTTGGGTTTGGGGGACATTGGTCCTTTGGCCAGTAAGCCGGTGATGGAGGGTAAGGGCGTGCTCTTTAAGAAGTTCGCTGGTATTGATGTGTTCGATATTGAAATCAATGAAAAAGATCCTGATAAATTAATTGAAATCATCGCCTCGATGGAGCCAACGTTTGGCGGTATCAATCTAGAGGACATCAAGGCCCCAGATTGCTTCTACATTGAGCGCAAGTTGCGTGAGCGCATGAAGATTCCGGTCTTCCACGATGATCAACATGGCACAGCGATCGTGGTCGGCGCTGCGATCATGAACGGCTTAAAAGTTGTTGGTAAAGATCTTAAAAAAGTGAAGCTGGTCACTTCAGGTGCTGGCGCCGCTGCATTGGCATGTTTGGATTTATTGGTTGACTTGGGTATGCCCATCGAGAATATTTGGGTGACTGACTTGGCTGGCGTGGTTTACAAGGGCCGTAAAGAATTGATGGACCCAGATAAAGATCCATTTGCCAAAGAAACCAATCAGCGTACTTTGGCTGAAGTGATTGAAAAAGCCGATATATTTTTAGGTTTATCTGCCGGCGGTGTTTTAAAGCCTGAGATGGTGGCAAAGATGGCAGCAAAGCCTTTGGTTTTTGCTTTGGCCAATCCAACGCCAGAAATTTTGCCTGAAGAAGTTAAAGCCGTGCGTGATGATGCGATCATCGCAACAGGTCGCACAGACTATCCAAATCAAGTAAATAATGTCTTGTGCTTCCCATTTATTTTCCGTGGCGCTTTGGATGTTGGTGCAACCACCATCACCCGTGAGATGGAAATTGCTGCAGTGACCGCTGTCGCTGAATTGGCTCAGGTAGAGCAAAGCGATGTGGTTGCTTCTGCCTATGGCGCAAGTAATTTATCGTTTGGTCCTGAATATTTAATTCCAAAACCATTCGACCCTCGCTTGATTGCCATCATTGCTCCAGCAGTGGCTAAAGCTGCGATGGATTCTGGGGTTGCGACTCGTCCGATCAAAGATTTTGCCGCTTACAAAGATCAGTTACAGCAGTTCGTGTACCACTCTGGCACGATCATGAAGCCTTTGTTCTCAGTTGCCAAAAAAGTACCAATGGCTAACAAGCGCATTGTTTTCTCTGAAGGTGAAGACGAGCGCGTATTAAGAGCAGTTCAAGTCTTGATCGACGAAAAGATTGCCAATCCGATTTTGATTGGGCGTCCGGCAGTAATCGAGCGCCGCATCGAGCGTTTTGGTTTGAGAATGACACCTGGCGTCGATATCGAAATTTGTAACCCTGAAGATGATGGTCGTTATCGCGATTATTGGCAAACCTATCACCGTTTGACTGAGCGCAAAGGTGTGACCGAGTCCTACGCTCGCTTAGAAGTGCGTCGTCGCAATACCTTGATTGGTTCTTTGATGGTTCAAAAAGGTGAGGCAGATGGTTTAATCTGCGGCACGATTGGACAAACAGGCGCGCACTTGCATTACATTGATCAAGTCATCGGTCATGAAGTGGGCGCTAAAACTTACGGTGCCATGAATGCGCTTGTATTGCCTGGTCGCCAAGTGTTCTTGGTAGATACTCACATCAATATCGATCCAAGTGCTGAGCAATTGGCAGAGCTAACGATTTTGGCCGCTAAAGAATTGCGTGCCTTGGGTATTGAACCGAAAGTTGCTTTATTGTCACATTCGAATTTTGGTTCAAGTGATGCGCCATCAGCTCTAAAGATGCGGGATACCTTGGCGATCTTGCGTGAAAAAGCACCTGAACTAAAAGTGGATGGTGAAATGCACGGTGATTGCGCATTAGATGAGTCGATTCGTAAATCAATCATGCCTGACTCAACATTGATGGGCGATGCCAATTTATTGGTCTTACCAAACATCGATGCTGCCAATATTTCATATAACTTGTTAAAAACTGCTGCGGGTAATGGTATTGCAATTGGGCCAATTTTGTTGGGGGCTGCAAAACCAGTCCATATTTTGACTCCGTCAGCCACGCCACGCCGAATTGTGAATATGACAACCTTGGCAGTTGTAGAGGCAGCGCAGCAGAAATAACTCTTAAATACTATATGTGAGCGAATGCTCACATATTTATTTTGTTATAAAAAACAATGACTTATTATAATTAAGCCATTGCATGACTTGTTTTTGGGGGTTAAAAAGGGTACTCTACCTCCATCATGATGACGAATATTTCAGAAAACAATCTTTACGGTGAGCCTGCTCTGGCCAATCTGAGGGCGTCTGTTGCCAATACGCAGGCCTTGAGGTCAAAAACTGCGCCCACTTGGCGCACTGCCCTTGCTGCACGCGAAGCAGGCCCTACAGCCGCTTTACGTGCCGTTCGTACCAACATTGTTCAGTCGATTCGTGCATTCAGAACCGCTGACTTGATGGAAGCGGCTGAAGAATTGGGCAATCATTTTATTTATGCCAATGCAACCGAGGCTATTACCAAGTCAGAAGTTTTGGATCGTATTGCCAAGGGTTTTTATTTCCCAAGGCAGCAGGCGAAAAATTTTGACAACTTATTGGATTCATTAACAACTTTGATTGATCGTTCAGGATCGCAACCTGGTTTCGTGATCGTGCTTGAAGGTTTGCCATGCACCCACAAGTTTGACAAAGAAGCACGAGAAACTCTTTTAGACGTTTTCAGAGACGCCGTTGAGTTTTGGGCGGATCGTCGCGTCTCTTGCAGGGTGTTTTACTCTTTCGCGTAATTCCCAAGTTTCTAAATTTTAGATCTCAATGGAGAGTTAGAACAAATAAAAAAAGCCGCTGAGCGGCTTTTTTTGCGACTTAATTTTTATTAAAACTGATTCCAAATTGTATGAATCGCTGCCAAGGCAACAATGCCGGCAGTTTCTGTGCGAAGAATACGTTGCCCCATTGA
This sequence comes from Polynucleobacter meluiroseus, assembly GCA_945867755.1. Taxonomy (GTDB): domain Bacteria; phylum Pseudomonadota; class Gammaproteobacteria; order Burkholderiales; family Burkholderiaceae; genus Polynucleobacter; species Polynucleobacter meluiroseus_D. The sequence continues at coordinate 5,670 of CAMBJN010000002.1, read as the reverse complement.
GACTGGAATAAATCCTGCACGTTTGGCTTGTTCTTCTTCTGATTCACTCAAACCACCTTCGGGGCCAATCAGTAAGGTCAATGCTTGGGGAGTGCAGCGTTTAAGAACGCCCAGCATGGCTTGATCTGCGCGAGGCGACAGCATGATGCGCAAGGCCTGATCATGTGGATTAAGACTGGCTAACCACAAAGGTAAATTTTGTATAGGCGCCAGTTGGGGGATCACGGTTCTGCCCGATTGTTCTGATGCGGCTACCAAAATACCCTCCCAATGGGTGACTTTTTTTGTGGCACGTTCGCCATCCAACCTCACCACTGATCGTTCGGTGTGAAGTGGGATCATATGAGCAATGCCCAGTTCGACTGATTTTTCAATCAACCAGTCCATTTTGTCGCTACTAGCCATACCTTGGGCCAGGGTGATGGGGGATTTTGTTTCGGTGCGACGATTTTCTGAAATCTCTGAGAGGCGCACGGCGGCATTCTTTTTATCCAGGACTACCAAACAAGCATTGGCGGTTAATCCCTTGCCATCAAAGACTTTAAATGTTTCGCCCGGCTCAATTCTGCGAACTCGCAAATGATGGGCTAATTTGACATCTAAGGGTATTTCATCGCTGATGTCGACGCCAGGTTTTGGCCAAAGGCCAGGAAGATAAAAATGAGACATAAAACAATCATAAGCGATGAGGCGCCAATGATAAAATGCTGAGTTTTGAGGGATAGAGACTTTTTCTGCGTTTTTAGCGGAAAAATGGCTTTCATCCAAAAACAAGCCGCAGGGAAAAACATGTCGTCACAGCAAAAAAATATGGCTAATGCAATTCGTGCATTAGCAATGGATGCAGTTCAGCAAGCCAATTCTGGACACCCAGGTATGCCGATGGGAATGGCGGAAATTGCGGTAGGTCTGTGGGGGCAGCATCTCAAACACAACCCTAAAAATCCACTGTGGATGAACCGCGACCGTTTTGTTTTATCCAATGGTCACGGCTCCATGCTGTTGTATGCCTTATTGCATCTAACCGGTTATGACTTACCGATGCAGGAGTTAAAAAACTTTCGTCAATTGCACAGCAAAACAGCGGGTCATCCTGAATACGGCATCACCCCAGGTGTAGAAACAACCACTGGTCCATTGGGTCAAGGCATTACAAATGCAGTAGGTATGGCGCTGGCTGAGAAGTTGTTGGCAGAAGAATTCAATCGTCCTGGTTTGGATATTGTCGATCACCACACTTATGTATTTTTAGGTGATGGTTGTTTGATGGAGGGTGTGAGTCATGAAGCCTGTTCATTGGCTGGCACTCTAAAGCTCAATAAATTAATTGCACTATGGGATGACAACGGTATTTCAATCGATGGCAAAGTAGTTAATTGGTTTGCTGAAGATACGCCGAAGCGTTTTGAGGCTTATGGTTGGAATGTGATTCGTGATATCAATGGTCACGATGCTGATGCAGTGGCCGCTGCAATTGCCAAAGCTAAAAATAGTGACAAACCAACATTCATTTGTTGCAAAACTTCGATTGGTCAAGGTTCTCCAAATTTAGCGGGCACTGATAAGGTTCACGGCGCACCATTGGGTGCAGCAGAGATTGCTGCAACACGTGCAGCAATTGGTTGGAATCACGGTCCATTTGAAATACCTGCTGATGTTTATACAGCATGGGATGCAAAGATCAAAGGCGCTAATGTAGAAACGGAGTGGAACAGCAAGTTTGGTGCTTACCGCGCCAAATATCCAAAAGAAGCCCAAGAATTTGTGCGTCGTATGTCAGGAGACTTGCCGGGTGACTTTGATAAAACTGTCAGCGCTTACCTAGACATTTGTGCGCAAAAAGCTGAAACGATTGCCACCCGCAAAGCCAGCCAAAATGCGATTGAGGCTTTAGCGCCAGCATTACCCGAGTTCATGGGTGGTTCAGCTGACTTAACAGGTTCAAACTTAACCAACTGGTCAACTTGCAAAGCGGTTCGTGCAGACCAGTGGGGTAATCACATCAATTATGGCGTTCGTGAATTTGGTATGAGCGCGATCATGAACGGCATTGCGCTACACGGCGGCTATATTCCATTTGGCGCCACTTTCTTAACCTTCTCAGATTACAGCCGCAATGCTTTGCGCATGGCGGCTTTGATGAAGTTGCGCAGCATTTTTGTGTTCACACACGATTCGATTGGTTTGGGGGAAGATGGTCCAACGCATCAATCGGTTGAGCATGTGGCCAGCTTGCGCTTGATCCCTAATATGGATGTGTGGCGTCCTTGTGACACCACTGAAAGTGCTGTGGCTTGGGCTTTTGCCGTCAAGCGTAAGAACGGCCCATCCAGTTTAATTTTCAGTCGTCAAAACTGCCCATTTGTTAAACGTGATGCTAAGCAAACTGAAGCGATTCAGAAGGGTGCTTACGTGATGCGTGATGATAAGAATGCCCAAGCTGTGTTGATGGCAACTGGTTCTGAAATTGCGATTGCCTTGGAAACAGCAGAACTATTAAAACAAGAAGGTATCTCGGTGCGCATAGTGTCGATGCCATCCACTACCGTGTTTGATCGCCAAAGCAAAGCTTATAAAGATTCAGTTTTGCCAGCAGGTTTACCACGAATTGCGATTGAAGCTGGTGTGACCGACTACTGGTGGAAGTATGCCTGTGCAGCAGTGCATGGCGTGGATACCTTTGGTGAGTCAGCTCCAGCAGGCGTTTTATACAAGCATTTTGGTTTGGCGGCCGAGTCAGTGGCCAAAACAGTGCGTCAATGTATTTGAAAATAATTAATTAAAAAATTGTTTTTAAAAGAATTTAGATAAAAGGGATTTGCAATGACAATCAAAGTCGCAATTAACGGTTATGGTCGTATTGGGCGCATGGTGGTTCGCGCTATTTATGAAGAGAAACACGATGACATCAAGGTGGTTGCGATCAATGGTTTAGGCGGTATTGATATCAATGCTCACTTAACCCAATATGATTCAGCGCATGGTCGTTTCCCAGGTACTGTGACGGTGGACGGTGATCACATGGTGATCAATGGTGACCGCATCAAGATTTTTTCAACACGCAATCCTTTAGAGACAACCTGGGGTGATTTGGGTGTGGATGTTGTTTTAGAGTGTTCTGGTGCTTTTACTTCGAAAGAAAAAGCCATGGTGCACATTCAGCAAGGCGCCAAGAAGGTTCTTATTTCTGCCCCTGGTGAAAAAGATGTGGATGCCACGATTGTTTATGGCGTCAACCATCAAGTTCTTAAAGCCGGTGATCAAGTGGTTTCAAACGCGAGCTGCACCACCAATTGTTTGGCACCGGTTGTAAAACCATTGTTGGATTCGATCGGCATTGAATCAGGTTTGATGACCACGATTCATGCGTATACCAATGACCAGGTTTTAACGGACGTTTATCACAAGGATATGCGTCGCGCTCGTTCAGCCACGATGAGTATGATTCCTACGAAAACAGGTGCTGCGGCAGCGGTTGGTTTGGTATTGCCACAGCTACAAGGTAAGTTTGATGGTTTTGCGATGCGTGTACCAACAATCAACGTCTCAGTGGTTGATTTGACATTCACACCAAGCAAAGTCACAACAGTTGAAGAAGTGAATGAGCTCATCAAAAAGGCCAGCGAAAGCGGTCCATTGAAAGGCATCTTGGGCTACAACACCTTACCTTTGGTTTCTATTGATTTCAATCATGATCCACGCCCAAGTATTTTTGATAGTACTCAAACGCGCGTCTCCAAAGATGGCAAGCTGGTCAAAATCCTCTCTTGGTATGACAACGAATGGGGTTATAGCTGCCAGATGTTGAATGCGACAAAGGCATTGATGGCTGCGAAGTAAGCTTTTTCTTTATTGCCTAAAAAGACCTGTTCGCAGGTCTTTTTTTATGGTTAATTCATTTTAATAATCTCTCTGCAGACTAATTTATTGATTAAGCCATTGATTTATATGTATTTTATTTTTATATTTGAGGGTTGTTTGCTTATTAAAGACTTCTTTAATTAAGAAAATCTTATTAAAGCTTCCTTTATAAGACTATTTTTGATGCTTACGTCGAGGCATTTGGGCCATAGATTGCTAAGTAACTTCAAAATGGCACTAGCTAAAACATAAATCCTCAAAAAGGCTCTAAATATTTGGATATAAAGTACATCTCATAGCGGTAAAATCAATCATCTACAAAACACGGCTTACTATGCAAATGTACTCAAACATCAGAAATACAACGGGCCTTACTTTTACTCTAGGTAAGTGGGCCTTATTGGCTTGCGCCTTAGTAGGTTTAACTGCTTGTAAAAGTATGACAACTTTCTCTGAGGATTCCAAAAGTAAATTAGGTAAAGTTTTAAAGCCATACAGACCAGACATGGTTCAAGGTAACTTTATTTCTAAAGAGCAATTAGAAAGACTCAGACTTGGCATGGATCGAGAAGAGGTCAAAGTTATTTTAGGTACGCCATTAATCACTAGTGTGATGCACCCAAATCGTTGGGATTACGTGTTCGCATTTAAGCGAGGCGACACTCAATTAGTCGAACAGCGTCAGGTGACATTGATGTTTGAAAAAGATTTATTAAAAAAAATCAATGCTGATGATTTGCCTACAGAATATGAATTGATTGCTGAGATTGATGGCATTAAGTCTTCTCGTCGAGTCCAGCGCAAAGCAGTTGCACCAGAGTTAGAAAGCGAGCATGCTGCTCCAACAGTACAAACGGTTCCAAACCCAACGCAAGGCATTGGAATACCGCCTGGCGACACTAGAAATTAATTAAAACAACATAAAATACTTAAAATAACAAACCAAAGAACGAACAAAAAATAAAAAGCAGAGATAAAAAATGACAACTTTGAAATTTGCCATTGCAGGTGCATCTGGTCGCATGGGTCGTATGTTGATTGAAACGGTCTTGAATACTACTGATGCTCAATTGGTGGGTGCTTTGGATATTTCAGGAAGTGCCCAGCTGGGCCAAGATCCGGCAGCTTTTTTAGGTAAAAGTACGGGTATCAAAATCACTGCAGATATCAAAGAAGGTTTAAAAGGTGCTGATTTTTTAATTGACTTCACAAGACCTGAAGGTTCTTTGGCGCATCTTGAAGTTGCTGAAGCTTTAGGTGTGAAGATGATCATTGGCACTACTGGGTTTTCTGATGCGCAAAAAGCAAGGCTTAAAAAAGCCAGTGAAAAAATTGCCATTGTTTTTGCCCCAAACATGAGTGTGGGCGTTAATGCCACATTTAAATTATTAGAAGTGGCGGCCAAGATTTTGAACTCAGGTTATGACATTGAGATTGTTGAAGCCCATCACAAACATAAGGTGGATGCTCCATCAGGAACTGCAATTGGGATGGGCGAAGTGATCGCGAAGGCTTTGGGTAAAGAGCTCAAAGATTGTGCTGTTTACGCCAGAGAAGGTCATACGGGTGAGCGTGAAGAGGGCACCATTGGTTTTGCCACCATCCGTGGTGGCGACATTGTGGGTGATCACACGGTCATGTTCTGTGGCGACGGTGAGCGCATTGAAGTGACGCATAAATCTGCCAGTAGAATGTCCTACGCACAGGGCTCTGTGAGGGCTGGACGTTTCTTAGCCAAGCAAACGAATGGCTTATTTGACATGCAAGATGTCTTAGGGCTTAAGCAAATAAAAATTTAATTGATTGGTA
>CAMBJN010000001.1 GCA_945867755.1 Polynucleobacter meluiroseus | reverse complement strand
CGTCCTGGCGATCAAACAGCCCGTTACGTTGATAAGATTTTGACGCGCTTGACATTGATCGGTGCTGCTTACATGGTTTTGGTTTGTTTATTGCCAGAGTTTTTGGTGTTACGTTGGAATGTGCCGTTTTACTTCGGTGGAACATCACTTCTAATCATCGTGGTAGTTTCAATGGACTTCATGGCCCAAGTTCAGTCATACATGATGCAGCAACAATATGATTCACTATTGAAGAAGGCTAACTTCAAAATGGGTAACTCGTAAGCTGTATGGCAAAAGATGATGTCATACAAATGGCTGGCGAGATTGTTGAAAACTTGCCTAATGCCATGTTTCGTGTGAAGTTAGAAAACGGACATGTGGTGTTGGGACATATCTCAGGAAAAATGCGAATGCACTATATCCGCATTCTTCCTGGCGACAAAGTGACGGTGGAGCTTACTCCATACGACTTGTCAAAAGCGCGAATTGTGTTTCGCGCGAAGTAGTAACTAATTGTATAGAAGAGGTTAATTATGAAAGTTTTGGCATCTGTAAAGTGTATCTGCCGCAACTGCAAGATTGTTAAACGCAAGCGCGTGGTCCGAGTGATCTGTTCATCAGATGCTCGTCACAAGCAGCGTCAGGGTTAATAAGAAGCCGTCTCAAAAAAGAGGAACGTTACATGGCACGTATCGCAGGGGTAAACATCCCAAATCATCAACACACCGTTATTGGTCTAACGGCTATTTTTGGTATTGGCAACTCATTGGCTCGCAAGATTTGTGATGCTTCTGGTGTTGCAATCGACAAAAAAGTTAAAGATCTAAACGATGCTGATTTAGAAAAACTTCGTGAAGAGGTAGGCAGGTTCACTGTTGAAGGTGACTTGCGTCGTGAAGTGACAATGAACATCAAGCGCCTAATGGATTTGGGTTGCTACCGTGGTCTGCGTCATCGCAAAGGCTTGCCAATGCGCGGTCAACGCACACGTACCAATGCTCGTACACGCAAAGGCCCTCGTAAGGCCGGTATTGCACTTAAGAAATAATTAGGAAGAGCTCACAATGGCAAAACCACAACAAAATAACGCGGCTCGCGCCCGTAAAAAGGTTAAAAAGAATATTGCTGACGGTATTGCACACGTTCACGCATCATTCAATAACACTATCGTGACTATCACTGATCGCCAGGGCAATGCTTTGTCATGGGCAACATCAGGCGGTCAAGGTTTTAAAGGTTCTCGTAAATCTACACCATTTGCCGCACAGGTAGCAGCTGAAGTTGCTGGCCGCGCAGCGATTGAGTGTGGTATCAAGAATTTGGCAGTTGAGATCAAAGGCCCAGGCCCAGGTCGCGAATCTGCTGTTCGTGCTTTGAATGCCCTAGGCATCAAAATCACGGAAATCCAGGACGTTACGCCAGTTCCACACAATGGCTGCCGTCCACCAAAGCGTCGTCGTATCTAATTTTTTAATCAAGCCCACCGTCCATTGCTTTTAAAGAATGGACTCACCCTCAGTTTTTAACTGAAGGCAAAGAAAGGATGAATCGTGGCACGTTATATAGGCCCTAAAGCCAAACTATCTCGTCGGGAAGGTACCGACTTATTCTTAAAGAGCACACGTCGCTCTTTAGCCGATAAATGTAAGCTTGACACTAAGCCTGGTCAACATGGCCGCACTTCTGGTGCACGCACATCTGACTACGGCAATCAATTACGTGAAAAGCAAAAAGTAAAGCGTATTTACGGTGTATTGGAGCGTCAGTTCCGCCGTTATTTTGCTGAAGCTGAGCGTCGCAAAGGCAACACAGGTGAAAACCTGTTGATGTTGTTGGAGTCACGTTTAGACAACGTTGTATACCGTATGGGTTTTGGCTCAACACGCGCCGAAGCACGTCAATTGGTTTCTCACAAAGCTATTTTGTTGAATGGTAATGTTGCAAACATTCCTTCAATGCAAGTTCGTCCAGGTGACGTAATTGCAATTCGTGAAAAAGCAAAAAAACAAACTCGTATTCAAGAGTCTTTAGGTCTTGTTGCTCAGACAGCTGATGTTAGCTGGGTCAATGTAGACGCTACTAAATTAGAAGGCACATTCAAGCAAGCTCCTGATCGTGAAGACATCGGTGGCGATATAAATGAAAGCTTGATCGTCGAACTTTACTCACGTTAATGTGTCGCCCTCTTAAGGAATAAATATATGCAAAACACACTGCTGAAGCCGAAAATTATTTCCGTAGAAGCGCTTGCAGAAAACCAAGCGAAAGTAGTTATGGAGCCGTTTGAACGCGGTTATGGCCATACCTTGGGTAATGCCTTGCGTCGCGTGCTTTTGTCGTCTATGGTAGGTTGTGCTCCAACAGAAGTCAGCATTGCTGGCGTTGTTCATGAGTACTCAACAATTGATGGCGTGCAAGAAGACGTTGTTAACCTATTATTGAACCTCAAAGGCATTGTTTTTAAATTAGAACAACGTGATGAAGTAACAATCAATTTGCGCAAAGAAGGCGCAGGCGTTGTTTTAGCAAAAGACATTGAATTGCCTCACGATGTTGAAATCGTCAACCCTGATCACGTGATTGCTCACTTATCCGCAAACGGTAAGTTAGATATGCAGATCAAGATTGAAAAAGGACGCGGCTATGTACCAGGCAACGTTCGTAAATACCAAGATGAATCTTCAAAGACTATTGGTAGCATTGTTTTAGATGCTTCATTCAGTCCGGTTCGTCGGGTTAGCTATGCCGTTGAATCAGCTCGTGTTGAGCAACGTACAGACTTAGACCGCTTGGTGATGACAATTGAAACGAATGGTGTGTTAACGCCAGAAGAAGCAATTCGTCAATCAGCAAGTATCTTGGTTGATCAGTTAGTGGTATTTGCACAGCTAGAGGGTACACAAGCTGCTGGCGACTTGGCTCCAAGTCGTTCACCTGCTGTTGATCCAATGTTGATGAGACCTGTTGATGATCTTGAGTTAACAGTACGCTCCGCAAATTGCTTAAAAGCTGAAAACATTTACTACATCGGTGACCTCATTCAACGGACTGAGAACGAGTTGTTAAAGACTCCAAATCTTGGTCGTAAATCATTGAATGAAATTAAAGATGTCTTGGCCGCTCGCGGTCTGACCTTGGGCATGAAGCTAGACAACTGGCCTCCTGCAGGTCTTGAGAAATAATAGAAAGGAAGAGCCACCATGCGTCACGGAAACGGACTTCGTAAATTAAATCGTACATCCTCACATCGTTTAGCGATGTTGCGTAACATGTCTAATTCATTGTTACAGCACGAGGTCATTAAAACAACTTTGCCAAAAGCTAAAGAATTGCGTCGTGTAGTTGAGCCGCTCATTACTTTAGGCAAAAAAGACAACTTGGCTAACCGCCGTTTAGCATTTGATCGTTTGCGCGATCGTGAAATGGTCACCAAGCTCTTCACAGAGCTAGGCCCACGCTTTGCTGCACGTCCAGGTGGTTATTTGCGCATTTTGAAGTTTGGCTTTCGCGTGGGTGACAATGCACCTATGGCTTTGGTTGAGCTTTTGGATCGACCAGAAGTCACAGAAGCACCAGCAGCAGAATAAAGCCTGCTATTCGTCAAAAAAGCCTGGTTTTGCCAGGCTTTTTTGTTTAGAAGATAATAGTCTGATGGAATCAATGTACCTGATCATCACAACAACGCCTAAGCATGATGATGCTAAGAAATTGGCGGGAATGGCTATAGAAAAAAATATCGCTGCTTGTGTTCAAATACAAGCCGAGTGCATATCTACATACCGCTGGCAAGGTCAAGTTGAAACAGCAACAGAATACCCAGTTCATTTCAAAACAAATGAATCAAATAAAAACGCGTTAATCAGTTTGTTGAAGCAAAACCACCCTTATGATGTCCCTGAAATTATTTGTATCAAACTAGATGATGTCGAGTCAGATTATGCTGTTTGGTTAAATAAGCAGTTAAGGGGCAATAAATGATTAAAAAATTACTGATTACTATTGCGTTGATCTTTGGTGCAATATCAGCACATGCACAAAACTTCCTTGCACCTGAACAAGCATTTCAGGTAAGTGCTAAGTACCAGTCCAATCAAGAAATTGTGTTGCATGCAAAACCTGCGAAGGGTTATTACATCTATCGCGAATCAATCAAGTTTAAGCTGGTAAAAAATACTGACGCAGTACAGTTGGGTTTGCCACAATTACCTCAGGGCAAGATTAAGTTCGACGAAAACTTTGGAAAAGAATTAGAAACCTATCCAAAAGATTTCAGCATATTGCTACCCTTAATTAATAACAAAAATGCCTCTGGAATAATCTTGAGCATGGAGTTGCAGGGTTGTGCTGATAAAGGAATTTGTTACCCTCCCATGGAGTTGAGGTTCACCCTGTCTGGCCTGCAGTCAACTGTTAATGGTGTTTTATATGAAGAGGGTGCAGCTACAGAGTCAATTGCCCCAAAAAAATTAGGCTTATCTGAACTGTGGTCTGCCAGAGATGACGCTGGATTATTGACCAGTATGTTGCAAAATATTTCCCCCGTTGTTTTGCTGGTTTCATTTTTCATCTTGGGTCTTGCAATGGCATTAACGCCCTGCGTGCTACCAATGTTGCCAATCATGTCGAGTGTGATATTTGGCTCAAAAAATGAGAGTCATCGCAATATATCTAAATTAAGATCATCAGTGCTGGCCTTGTCTTATGTATTAGGGATGGCGATTATGTACAGCGTTGCCGGAATGATCACGGCTGCCCTTGGTGCGAGTATTCAGTCTTGGCTACAAAATCCATGGGTGTTGAGTGCGTTTGCATTGATGTTATTGGCATTAGCGGCGAGCTTGTTTGGTTTTTATGAATTACGTTTACCGCAAGCGCTGCATAACAAAATTGATCGCATTGCTGGTAAACAAGAAGGTGGCAGTGTCATCGGCGCATTCATGTTGGGAGGGATTTCAACCTTGATTGCCAGCCCTTGTGTGACAGCGCCGCTAGCGGGCGTTTTAGCTTTCATTGCACAAACAGGATCAATTCCAATGGGTGGGGTTTTATTGTTTGTCATGGCCCTGGGAATGGGTTTGCCATTGATGTTGTTTGCAATTGGAGCAAGAGGTTTGTTGCCTAAGGCGGGTGCCTGGATGACGATCGTTCAAAGAATTTTCGGCGTTCTCCTGATTGGATTAGCAGTTTGGGTGGCATCCCCAATTTTCACAAGCTCTAAAACATCAAGCAACGAAACCATGCATCAACTTGAATCAGGATTGATGTTTCAGCGAGTTGCTACTTCAGCTCAGTTAGATGCAGCACTGTTGCAGGCAAAGCAAAAAGGACAGCCTGTCTTATTAGATTTTTATGCAGATTGGTGCGTGACTTGTAAAGAAATGGAGTTGTTGACTTTCAGTGATGAGAAAGTTAAAGCAGCGCTGAGCACATATCAGTTGATTCAAGTGGACGTCACAAAAAATACTGTGGAGCATCAACGCATATTGAAACAATATGCGTTGTTTGGGCCGCCCGCGATTTTATTTTTTGATGTAAACGGCGAAGAAAAGTTTTCCAAACGAGTGATTGGATTTATGAAAGCAGAGCGCTTTTTAGAGCGCTTGCAATAGGCCCTGCTGCTGATTTAAATTATTTCTTAGCGTTTAAAAGTCTTGCAGCATCTCTGGCAAAGTAGGTCAAAATGCCATCCGCTCCAGCGCGCTTGAATGCTAATAAAGATTCCATCATGATTGCTTCTTCATTGATCCAGCCATTTTGCGCAGCAGCCTTGATCATCGCGTATTCGCCACTCACCTGATAAGCAAAAGTTGGATAACCAAGCTCTTCCTTGACTCTTCTAACAATGTCTAAATAAGGCATACCAGGCTTGACCATCACCATGTCAGCACCTTCTTCAATATCAAGAGACACCTCTCTGATGGCTTCATCAGAATTAGCTGGATCCATTTGGTAATTTTTCTTATCGCTCTTACCTAAATTACCAGCAGAGCCTATCGCATCCCTAAATGGACCGTAAAAGGCTGAAGCGTATTTAGCAGAGTACGCCATGATTTGGGTATGAATAAATCCGTGAGCCTCAAGCGAATCTCTGATCGCACCAATGCGACCATCCATCATGTCAGATGGCGCAACGATGTCTACACCAGCTTGCGCATGAGTCAATGCTTGTTTGATCAGCGCATCAACGGTTGGATCATTTAGAACGTAACCATCAGCATCGATGATGCCGTCCTGGCCATGGCTTGTATATGGATCTAGAGCAATATCAGTCATGATGCCAAGATTTGGAAACTGTTTCTTGAGCTCTTTGATTGCCTGGGGAATCAATCCATTGGGATTGAACGCTTCTTTACCATCCAGTGTTTTAAGTTCAGCTCGTATCACTGGGAACAAAGCCATCGCTGGAATACCAAGCTTGACACACTCTTCAGCAACCGGCATGAGCTTATCAAGAGATAAACGACTGACTCCTGGCATTGACGAAACTGCTTCCTCTCGACCGCTAGCCTCCAATAAAAAAACTGGATAAATAAAATCATTGGCTGAAAGTTGATTTTCTTGAATCAAACGACGTGACCAATCTGTTTTGCGTAATCGACGTGGACGATGAAATAGTTGCATATAAAACCTTATGAAGAAAGTTGGGGTTTTAGATTTTTAGAAATCCGATTTTCATTACTGGTATGTGCTACAGAGGCCTCAATGCCCAACCAATTTGAAACCATCGCATCAGCCTCAACCAAACCAATTCTTTTGGTACTTGAGAATAATTGAACTGTGTAGGGCCCATGCGGGTTAAGTTCCTTGAGGTTTTCTTGTAGTTTTTTGAGGGCTAAACGACTCTCTGATTGATTCAATTTATCGCATTTTGTTAATAAAACGTGAATTGGGCGACCCGTTGGGCTGAACCATTCGATCATTTGTTGGTCCAAATCAGTCATGCCCCGGCGAGAATCCATGATCAAAACCATGCCTTTTAAAGTGGACCTGGTTTGTAAATAGCTAGAAAGTAGGTTGTTCCAATGGCTTTTTGTTTTCAGGTCTACTTGGGCGTAGCCATAGCCTGGTAAATCGACTAAATTCGCTAAATTGGTCTTATCTTTCGTTAAAATACCGAAAAAGTTGATATGTTGCGTTCTTCCCGGCGTTTTACTGGCAAATGCAAGGCGATTTTGTTGGCAAAGTACGTTAATTGCAGTCGACTTACCGGCATTTGAACGCCCAGCAAAAGCCACCTCTGGGATCTCCCAAGTGGGCAAATCAACCAAGTGGTTAATGGTTACTAGAAATTGTGCTTGATGTAATGTCGACATAGATGTTTATGGGTTAGACCTATTGTAAAATCTAACGCTGTTAATTAGTTGTTTAGTTAAAAATAAAGATTGAAGAATCTTTGCATCATATACATACAGGTGAGAGCACAATGCGTCAAATATTTTCCGTCACATTTAAAACTTTAGTCATTGCCTTAGGCTTATCTTTGGTGAACCCTGCTTTTGCAGCTGAACCCGCAAAAGCAGGCCCTGCTGGCCCTGAAAAGGTAGATGTTGCCAAGGGAGAAGCTTTATACAATGCAGGTGATGCTAAACGTGGCCTTGCTGCATGCATGGGTTGTCATGGTCCTAATGGCGTTAGTGGCGGCGGTACCTACCCTAAGTTAGCTGGTCAGCATGCTGCTTATACAGTGAAGCAATTAAAAGATTACAAGGCTGGAAAAGATCGCCCTAATGCGATCATGGCCGCTTTCGCAGGAATGATGACAGAGCAGGACATGATCAACGTCGCTGCGTATTTGGAAAAACAAACACCTGGTTTGGGCACGGCCAAAAATAAGGCCAGCATTGAATTAGGTCAAAAGATATACCGCGGTGGCATTGCTTCTAAGCAAGTCGCTGCATGCGCGGCCTGTCATACGCCTAATGGCGCAGGAATTCCATCACAGTATCCACGTCTATCAGGTCAGTGGGCTGAATATACCGAAGCTCAGCTGGTTGCGTACCGACAGGGTGAGCGCAAGAACAGTCAGCAGATGACTGGAATTGCCTCTAGAATGTCTGATGCGGAAATTAAAGCTGTGTCAGATTACATCGCTGGCTTGCGTTAATTCATAGATTAAGTAGCTCTCATTAAGAAGAGCCCACGAACAAGGTTTGTGGGCTTTTTTATTTTTTTAAAAGAAGGTTATGGCGAACACGGTTCTTGTGGCATCTGATGGTCGTTTAAAAAGATTTAATCGAGCAAGCGTTGAGCTGTTGTCTTCGATGCGTTTTGCGATTGCTTTACTGACCATTATTTCAATTGCTAGCATCATTGGAACGGTCATCAAGCAAGGTGAACCTTACGCTAACTATGTGAATCAGTTTGGACCATTTTGGGCAGAAATTTTTAATGGTCTGGGATTGTTTGCGGTTTATACAGCTTGGTGGTTTTTACTGATCTTGGCATTTCTAGTTGTATCAGTGTCATTTTGTGTAGTTCGCAATGCTCCAAAAATGTTGGCCGAGATTCGTGCTTGGAAAGAGCATGTTCAAGAGGGTGGGTTAAGAGCGCTTCATCATCATTTTGAATTTTCGACCGGCAATCTTTCTCATGAAGCGGCAGCATCAAAAATTGCCAATCAATTGGCAAAAGAAGGTTATTCAGTTAAGACCTTAGTCTCTGACGACAGCTCTAGAGTGCTTGCCAAAAAAGGGGCTGCCAGTAAATGGGGTTATATCTTCGCGCACAGCGCGATTGTTTTAATTTGTTTGGGTGGCTTGCTTGACGGTGATTTGTTCACGCGTGGGCAAATTTGGTTTGGCGGGAAAAGTATTCTTCCTGAGAGTACCCAAGGAATGTTGATATCAGATATTCCTGGTGAACATAAGCTAAGTGAAGCAAACCCAAGTTATCGTGCAAATATTTTTGTTCCTGAAGGTGGCACGAGTGCGACAGCACTCCTGAGCTCAACCAGCGGTAGCATCATTCAAGAATTGCCATTTTCAATTTCATTGAAAAAATTCCACGTTGAGTATTACAGCACTGGGATGCCAAAGTTATTCATGAGTGAAGTGCTCATCAAGGATTTAGATACAGGCAAAGAAACAGAAGCAAAAATTAAAGTAAATGAGCCGATGATTCACAAAGGTGTTGCGATTTATCAATCAAGCTTCGAGGATGGCGGCTCCAAATTAAAGTTACGCGCCTACCCAATGCAAGGCGCCGCTAACTCTGTTCGATCAAGTTTTATCGTTAACGGGGACGTTGGTCAAAGTACCAAACTAAAGTCTAGTGACGGCACAAGTTATACCCTAGAGTTCAGTGGCTTTCGACCAACCAATGTGGAAAACATATCCAATGCATCTGGCCAAACTGATGTCAGAGGAGTTGCTACGCAGGAATCAGATGCGGGCCTTAAAAAACTGTTCAGTGATCGCTTAGGCTCAGCTGCAAAAACCAGTAAGCCAGTCGATTTAAAAAATGTAGGCCCATCTGTTCAATACAAATTAAGAGATGAAGCAGGCCAGGCTCGCGAATACAGTAACTACATGCAGCCATTATTCATCGATGAAATGCCAATGTTTATGTTGGGCGTGAGACAAAGTTCTGCAGAAGAGTTTAAATATTTGCGCATACCAGCGGATGCAAATTTGAGTTTGAATGAGTGGTTGACTTTGAGAACTCTTTTGCAAGATCCAAGCGCTCGTCAACGTGCGGTTCAACGATTCATTGCGACCATCGGTCAGCAATCAGGTTTTGCTGGGGCACCACAAATGCTGACCCAGTTAAGAGAAAGCGCTACCAGATCGATTGAGTTGTTTTCTGGATCAACTACTTTTGCTATTGATCAGGCAAAAGAAGCTGGTATCAAGCCAGGTGGTTTTGCTGCCTTAGGCTCATTCATAGACAAGGCCGTTCCAGAAGCAGATCAACAAAAAGCAGCTGAGGTGGTGTTAAAGGTATTGAATGGAGTTATTTGGGAGCTTTGGCAAGAAGCCAGAGCCCAACTCAAATTACCACCCACTAAAAACGACATGGAAAGCCAGCGCTTTATCCAGGCTGCAACATCTGCGTTGTCAGACGTTAATTTTTATCCCGCTCCTTTGGTTTTCCAGTTAGACTCATTTGAAGAGGTCAAAGCCAGCGTCTTTCAAGTAACCAAATCCCCTGGCAAGAACATGGTTTATCTAGGTTGTTTACTATTGACCCTGGGTATTTTTGCAATGTTTTATTTGCCAGAGAGAAGAATCTGGGTCAGAAGTTTGGCTAATGGCAAACAACTATTTGCCATGTCGTCTTCACGAAAAACTTTGGATTTTGAAAAAGAGTTTGAAAAATATCAGAAAGATTTTCAATAATGGAAACTAAATACGTTAGTACGGTTCATGGCGGCTGGCTTCAAAACCTAAAACAAGGTTTTGTGAATATTTTTAAAAGCTTGGGTCCGATGGACTACTTATTCGCCCTGGCTTTGTTGGCAGGCGCCATCTTTGCTGAAGCTCGTTTTTATAATTTTATGGACAGCTACGAACAAACGATTTTGTTTTGTTCTGTTCCTGCATTAGCGATTTTGGGTTGGGCATGGAAGCCGCTAAGAAGTTTGATGATCGGTTCCACGATACTGACTTTCTTGGCAATCTACTTTTACCAAACGCCAGAAGGCGGTGCGCTTACGAGAGCAGATCAAGCTTTCTTCTTAAAGTACATGCTTTCTAGTCAGTCTGCCATTTTGTGGATGAGCGTATTTTTCTCTTTCAGCACACTTTTCTATACCTTGAACCTATTCTTCCGCTCGCAAAATATGGGCACAACAGGATCCAAGTTTTGTTGGGCAGCGGTTTACATTGGCTTAACAGGAATGTTGGTGCGTTGGTATGAGTCCTATTTAATGGGCGCCGATATCGGCCACATCCCCATTTCTAATTTGTATGAAGTATTTATTCTCTTCTGCTTGGTAACAGCTTTATTCCACTTGTATTACGAAGCCAAGTATCAATCCTTGGTTCTCGGATCATTTGTTTTATGGATCATTGCTGCTGCAGTCGCATTTATTCTTTGGTATAGCGTCACGCGTGATGCCCATCAAATTCAACCATTGGTCCCAGCTTTGCAGAGCTGGTGGATGAAAATACACGTGCCTGCAAACTTTATTGGATATGGCACATTTGCCATTGCAGCAATGTTAGGTATTGCCTATTTGCTCAAGGCAAAAAATATCATGGCGGATCGTTTGCCAAGCCTAGAGTTGCTTGATGATGTGATGTACAAGGCGATTGCTGTTGGCTTTGCATTCTTTACGATTGCAACGATTCTTGGTGCCTTGTGGGCAGCTGAGGCCTGGGGTGGTTACTGGAGCTGGGATCCAAAAGAAACTTGGGCCCTGATTGTTTGGTTGAACTACGCTGCTTGGTTGCACATGCGCTTGACGAAAGGCTTGAGAGGCGTGGTTGCTGCCTGGTGGGCGATTGCAGGTCTCTTCGTCACAACCTTTGCTTTCATCGGCGTGAATATGTTCTTGTCAGGCTTGCACAGCTACGGAGAACTTTAATTAGAAATCATTAAAGCTCAACGCTTTAATAGGGATGCCAAGTAGACCTGAATAAGGCTGTTTGGCATATTTTTTAGTTGGGCAACAATCTTTCGTTGGCAAAGAGACTTTCAATGGATTCTCGCTCACGAATTAAGTGAAGCGTGGATCTATCCACCATCACTTCTGCAGCTCTGCCCCGGGTGTTGTAATTTGAGCTCATGGTAAAGCCATAGGCACCAGCAGACAAAATAGCCAATTGATCTCCGGGCTGAACATTCAGTTCACGATCTCTTCCAAGCCAATCACCTGATTCACAAATCGGCCCCACGACATCAAAGGTCATGTTCGGTGCTGTTGATTGCTTCACCGGAACAATTGAGTGATAAGCCTCATACATCGCTGGACGCATTAAGTCATTCATTGCCGCATCAACAATACAGAAATTTTTTGTTTCGCCAGGCTTTAAGTATTCAACAGTGGTCAATAAAAGACCTGCATTGCCAACCAAGGATCTCCCGGGTTCAAATAGCACTTCAAGATGCCCATAACCCTTTTCTTCAATATGATTGAGTAAAGTGTTAGCAAAGTCAGTAATTGCTGGAGGAGTATCGTTGGAGTAGTTAATGCCTAATCCACCACCAATATCCAAGTGATGAATCTTGATGCCGTTATCAGCAAGTAATTTGATTAAATCCAGCACTCGATCCAACGCATCCAAATAAGGACTAATTTCTATGATTTGTGAGCCGATATGACAATCAATACCAACAATTTTGCAATTGGTCATCGATGCGGCTTCGCGATAAGTGTTGATCACCTCATCATAGGCAATGCCAAACTTATTACCTTTCAAGCCTGTTGAAATATAAGGGTGTGTTTTAGGATCGACATCTGGGTTAACGCGCAAGGAGATGGGTGCAATAACGCCTAAGCTTGCGGCAACTTCATTTAATCTTGACAGCTCAGGGATTGATTCAAGGTTGAAGCATTTAACCCCCGCTTTGAGAGCGGCAATCATTTCAGAGCGGCTTTTGCCCACACCAGAAAAAACAATTTTTTTTGCTTGGCCACCGGCGGCTAAAACACGGGCTAACTCGCCAGCACTGACAATGTCAAATCCAGCGCCTAAGCGAGCAAAAACATTCAAGATAGCCAAATTACTATTTGCTTTCATCGCATAGTGAACTTGAGCTCGACGTTCACCATTTTGTTTAAAGCATGCCTTTTCATAGGCATTAAAAGCATCCGTTAAAGCTTTTCTGCTGTATACATAAGTGGGCGTGCCAAATTCTTTCGCAATTTGGGATAGCGGTACATTTTCAGCGCACCACTCTTGGTTGCTGACTGAAAACCCATTTAAGCTTGGAACGGAGTTCATTTGGAATCTTTCGCAGGCGGCCACTGTTTTCCGGTAGGCTCTGCTTTTTCAGGTTGAGTCGGAGCTGGCGGTATGGTTGGCAGCGTGAGGGGTCCACGTACCCCGCATCCTAAGAGGGATATTGCTACACAAAGAAGCCAAGTCCTAGATACAATAAATCGCATATGATTAAGTATATAAATGATCTCTGACTATAGCATGGCCAATATAAAAATGATGAACAAAAACATAGAAACATTATCAGACACTGGTTTTTACGCAATTGCTGAAAAAACATTGAAAGCCATCGAGATGTCTCTGGAGGAAGCTTTTCAGGAATCTGATTTAGATCTTGATATTTCAAGACAAGGTGGCAATGTAGTGAATATTCAATTTGAAGACAAGAGTGTGATTGTTGTGAATACACAATCGCCGCTTCAAGAGATTTGGGTTGCAGCCAAAGAGGGCGGCTTTCACTATAAGTGGTCCGGCACGCTTTCAGAGCCACTTTGGTTAGACACAAAAACGGGCGCTGAATTATTTAGCGAATTAAGCCGCCTTGCTAGTCAACAAGCTAAAACTACTTTAGTGGTTAAATTTATTTAGAGGGTTAATCTAAAGTGGTTGTTCTGCCAAAGAATGGAACAAATGCTGGAATAGTCCAATCACCATCTTGCTGAGCAACGCCCGCAGGAACTGATCGCTTTGATTCAGGAAGTCCGTTGAGGGCGGCCTTCATGTATCTAACCCACATTGGTAGCGCCAAGCCACCACCAGTCTCCCGATCACCTAGACTTTTAGGTTTATCAAAGCCCATCCATGCAACCGCTATCACATCCGATTGATAGCCTGCAAACCATGCATCCATGGATTCATTGGTTGTTCCAGTTTTACCCGCAATATCAGTCCTTCCTAAAGCAGGTCTGGCTGTTGCAGCCGTTCCAGTTTTTGTGACTTCTTGAAGTAAGCTATCCATCACAAAAGCTGTCCGTGCATCCAATGCCCGAAGATTGGAATCACCTGCTTTTTGAGGACTTGCCTCAAAAAGAATATTTCCTTTTGCGTCAATCACTTTGCTAATCAAGTAGGGTTCAACACGGTAACCACCGTTGGCAAATACCCCGTAACCTGTAGCAAGTTGAAGCGGTGTTACTGATCCAGCGCCAAGCGCCATGGTTAGGTAGGGCGGATGTTTTTCTGCTTCAAAGCCAAAGCGTTGAATAAAGTCCTGAGCGTAACGAGGGTCAATTTTTCTGATGACTCTGACCGATGCCAAATTTTTAGATTTCGATAGAGCGGACCGAATTGTCATTTGACCTTCAAACTTACCATCATAGTTTTTGGGGCTCCACATTTGACTGCCCGTTTCTAGTGCGCTAATTGACAGAGGTGCATCATTCACCAGCGTGCTTGGCATGATGCCTTTTTCCAGAGCAGCAGCATAAATGAACGGTTTAAATGCTGAGCCAGGCTGACGCTGTGCTTGAGAAACCCGGTTGTATTTATTTCTATTGAAATCAAAACCACCAACCAAGGCTCGAATGCCACCATTATTTGCATCTAAAGCCACAAAGGCGGCTTCAACTTGAGGCATTTGGGCTAGAACCCACCGACCTTCTGATGGTAATACTCGAATAATCGCGCCAGGTTTGATTTGTTGTTTTGGTTGAGCTTTATCGGATAGCGCAACTGTGCCGAGTTTTAAGTCATCACCTTTAATTGTGACAGTGTCACCAGTAGCAATCACCGCCTGTATTTCTTTTGGATTAACTGCTATGACCACGCCCGCCAATAAATCATCACTGCTTGGGTGATCACTCAAGATGTTGTCAATAGCCCTCTGTCTGGCAGTTAAATCATCTGGAAGTTTGATGTAGCCCTCAGGCCCTCTGTATTTGTGTCGAAGCTCATAATCCATGATGCCTTTTCGAACCGCAGAATAAGCCGCATCTTGCTCAGCCTTTCTGATGGTCGTGATCACAGTCATACCTTGTGTATAAATGCCATCACCATATTCGCTGATCAATAGCTGGCGAACCATTTCGGTTGCGAAGTCAGCTTTGGTTGTGAACTCTCGACCCACGCCACGAACATGAAGGATTTCTGTCATCGCAGATTGATACTGGCTTGGGGTGATCATTTTTAAATCACGCATTCTTTGCAAGATATATTCTTGACGAATTTTTGCGCGACGATAATTCACAACGGGATTATATGCAGATGGGGCTTTTGGTAAACCAGCCAGCATGGCTGCTTCAGCAATTGAAATACGTTGGATATCTTTACCAAAATAAATCTGAGCAGCACTACTAAATCCGTAAGCTCGCTGCCCCAAATAAATTTGGTTCATATATAACTCAAGAATTTGCTCTTTCGATAGATTGGATTCAATTTTCCAAGCTAGTAAGACTTCATAAATCTTTCGTGTAAATGATTTTTCATTCGTTAAGAAAAAATTTCTGGCCACTTGCATGGTGATGGTTGATGCGCCTTGGGCAAGTCTGCCTCTTAAATTTGCAAGAGTGGCTCTTAAAACACCCCAGTAATCAACACCACCATGTTTATAAAAACGCTCGTCTTCAATCGCAACAACGGCATTTTTAAGGTAGCTTGGGATTTCTTCGATCGCAACGATGTTTCTGCGCTCCTCACCAAACTCACCGATCAATGCATTGTCAGCCGTGTAAATGCGCAGAGGAACTTTGGGGTTGTAGTCAGTGATGGTGTCTAGATCGGGTAAATTTGGTTTTGCAACCACCAGTGCATAGACAATAACTAGGCCCAATAAGATAAGACCGGCACTTCCCAAGAAAATTCCCCAGCGAATTAAATACTGCTGCCAATTACGTTGCGGTTTTCTAGTTTGTGCACCCCCGCCTAAGCGTGAGGGTGGTCTGACGGGCTTGCGAGATTCACTCATTTCTTGATTATAGAGATAGCTTGAAAAGAGGGGTATGAAAAAAAGTCAGGGAAACCCTGACAAAAATTTCCGATTTTTCTGACAAGAAATCAGCATTTTGCTGATTTATGAAGATGTCGCCGGTCTAGATAATCTTTGAATGATCAAACGCACCTTCACTTCAGACTCTTATGACGACGCTTTTTCAAAGCAAACGATAAAACCCCCCTCATTTTCTCAAGAGCTCATCAATAAATTTAATGGCACACAAGCCCAACTTTTTTACTCAAAAAACAGGGTGTTACTACTGAGCTTTATCAATCTAGCGGGGATGTTTGTCCTCTTCATTTTTACGATGGCCCAGTTTAAGGGGCTTCATCAACAAATTGATGAGGGGCGGCGCAGAGTTTCTAAGTTAGAAGATGTTGTGAAGGTATTTAAGCAGTCTTTGGAAAAAGCTTCGGAACAGCCGCCATCCGTCAATGGTTCAAAGCTTGATTCCCAGCTTGGGGCTGAGCATGAACCAGAGCCGGTGATGAATGATTTAAACATCAAATATTGGGGATTGATTCAAGCGGGCCACTCCATCAAGGCTCTGATAGAGGTTGATGAAATCACAAGTTTCTTTAGTAAAGGACAAATGGTCGATGGTCGTTGGGTGATTAAATCATTCGATCATTCTCAAATGATCTTGGAATCAATCAAGGGTCAAGCAATGACCATTCTTTTGGAGAAATGAGAGTGAATAAAAGAAGATTGTGGCTCAAGTTATCCCTGATCGCGTTGATGAGCCGAGCTCCCCATGCACGTGCTCAGGATAATTTTTCGGAAAAAACTATCACGCTTAAATTTTCATCGGTCGATCTTCGACAGCTACTGCAAATGTTGGCAGATATGCGGAGCTTGAATTTGATGATGAGCGATAAGGTGTCTGGCAAAACCAGCATCAATATGAAAAATGCATCCTGGCAAACAACCTTTGATTCAGTCTTGACCAGCAAATCTCTTGGATCTCGTTTTGATAAAGACGTTTTATGGGTCGCTCCTTATGAGGAGTTGGCCTTGTTTCATCAAAGACAAAAAGACCGTGAGCAGCAGCATCAAGTCGGTCAAATGGGAGAGTTGCGTCAAATCATGATTGAGGCAAGAATTGTTGAGGCCGAAAGAAGGTTTGCACAAAATTTGGGGGCAAAACTGGCTTATCAACAACAACCCAACTTTAAAACAGGCCACCACCTTGGAGCATCAGGTTTGAGTGGCTTTGAACCCGGTACTGCTGCCATCACCCTTCTGGGTAAACAGGCAACACAAGCTTTAAATATGGAACTTTCTGCCCTAGAGTCAAATGGCTTGGGAAATATCGTGTCAAATCCCAGAGTGTTGGCCGCTGAAAATACTCAGGCATTGATAGAGCAGGGCACGGAGCTACCTTATCAATCCTCTGCTGGCCAGGGTGCCACCAAAGTCCAGTTCAGAAAAGCCAATCTTCGTTTGGAGGTCAAACCCCGGATTCAGAAAAATCAGATGATTGTTTTGGATGTTGATATCAACAAAGACAGCGTTGGATTAAAAACAGAGCAAGGATTTGCCATTGATACCAAGCATGTCAAAACACAGGTCTTGGTTGAAAGTGGTGGAACGGTGATTTTGGGAGGCATTTTTCAAGAAACAGAAAGAAAAGATGATGCCAAGGTGCCGTTCTTGGGCTCAATCCCATTGATTGGCTTTCTTTTTCGACAAGAGTCGAAGTTCAAGGATAAAACAGAATTGTTAATTTTTTTAACGCCAACCTTGGTTTCTAGTCAAAAGCCTCAGTAGAATCTCATGTATGAACAGTTTTCCTGAAAATATCTTTTTAGTGGGGGTGATGGGCGCCGGTAAAACCACCGTTGGCCGTCTCTTGGCTAAAAAATTAGGAAGACGATTTGTGGACTCTGATCATGAGATTGAGGCTCGTTGCGGGGTTCGTATTCCAACCATTTTTGAAATGGAGGGTGAGGAAGGGTTTCGCAAACGCGAGGCCCAGATTATTGATGAGTTAACTCAAGAAAAGAATTTGGTTTTAGCCACTGGCGGAGGCGCTGTTTTATTGCCTGAAAATCGCCAGCATTTACATCAAAGAGGCGTGGTTGTTTATCTTCGCGCCACACCTCATGAGCTTTGGTTAAGAACTCGCAATGACAAGGGCAGGCCATTGTTGAATAACGATGATCCTAGAGGCACCCTTGAAAAGCTTTTCGCGATTCGTGACCCTTTGTACAGGGAAACCGCCCATCATGTGATTGATACTGGCAAGCCCAGCGTCGCTCAGTTGGTGAATACACTAATGATGCAATTTGAATTATCAACATGAACACTCTTCAATTAGATTTAGGTGAGCGCAGCTATCCGATCCATATCGGATCTCAATTGCTTGATCAAGCAGACTTATATAAAAAACACATCAAGGGTACTTTCACGGCAGTGGTCACGAATGAAACCGTGGCCCCTTTATATGCTGACAGGGTAGTTAAAACCTTAGAGGGAACTGGCCAAAAAGTGAAACTCATTGTTTTGCCTGATGGCGAAGCTTTTAAAACATGGGAAGTATTACAAAAGATTTTTGATGGCTTGTTAGAAAATTCTGCTGACCGAAAGACCACGCTGGTTGCGTTGGGTGGTGGCGTGATTGGCGATATGACTGGCTTTGCAGCTGCGTGTTACATGCGCGGAATAAGATTCATTCAGGTTCCTACCACCCTGTTATCTCAAGTTGATTCATCGGTGGGGGGTAAGACTGGTATCAACCATCCCTTGGGCAAAAACATGGTGGGCGCTTTTCATCAGCCACAAGCTGTGATTGCTGATTTGGATACCCTAAAGACTTTGCCGCCTGAAGAGTTGGCAGCTGGCTTGGCTGAAGTGATCAAGCATGGCGCTATTGCTGATTCTGAATTTTTATCTTGGATTGAGAAAAACCAAGATGCCCTGAACAATTGTGATCCGGTGGCGATGGAGTTTGCCGTGCGCCGCTCATGTGAAATCAAATCTCAAGTGGTGGCTCAAGATGAAAAAGAAGGCGGCATTCGCGCCATCTTGAATTTTGGCCACACCTTTGGCCATGCAATTGAGGCGGGCATGGGTTACGGCTCCTGGTTGCACGGTCAAGCGGTTGGTTGTGGCATGGTCATGGCGGCTGATTTATCGGTTCGAGTGGGCCTGCTATCTGATGCAGATGCATCACGCTTAAAGAAGATCATCCAAGCACTTCATTTGCCAACTCAGCCACCTAAATTAGGTGTTAATCGTTTCATGGAATTGATGAGCGTTGATAAAAAAGCAGAGGGTGGCGAAGTTCGTTATATTTTGCTGAATGGCTTGGGGCAGGCAAAAATTCAAACGGTTGATGATGATCTTGTGATTCAAACACTGATTGCCAATGGGGTTGCTTAATGAGTTCGCCTAATGAGCTTGCTTGAGTGAGTTGTGATGAGCTTAGCTAGTTACGCAGCAAACCCCGAACTATCTTTAGGGCGCCTGCATCCAGAGCCGACAGAGCCAACACAATCTGGTCGAAATGCATTTCAACGAGATCGAGACAGAATCATTCATTCAACAGCCTTTCGCCGGCTTGAATACAAAACACAGGTTTTTTTAAATCATGAGGGCGATCACTTCAGAAATCGCTTAACCCATAGTTTGGAAGTTGCGCAGATTGGTCGTTCGGTGGCTAGGCGCTTAAATCTCAACGAAGACTTGGTTGAAGCAATTTCGCTTGCTCATGATTTAGGACACACCCCTTTTGGGCATGCAGGACAAGATGCGCTCAATGAGTGCATGAAAGACTATGGCGGCTTTGAGCACAATTTACAAAGTTTATGGGTCGTTGATTTTCTAGAAGAGCGTTATGCAAAGTGGGATGGCTTAAATCTTTCTTTTGAAACCCGCGAAGGAATTTTGAAGCATTGCGCTAAAAGAAATGCTGAAAAATTAGGCCCTTTGGGAGAAAGATTTTTAAAAGGGCATCAACCTAGTTTAGAGGCTCAGTTGGCTAACTTTGCAGATGAGATCGCCTATAACAATCATGATATTGATGATGGTATTCGTTCAGGTTTATTGAACACCCAGCAGCTTTCTGAGGTTGCCTTGTGGCAAGAGCAGCATGATCGAGTAAAGCATTCTTTTCCTGATTTGACTGGACGCCGCTTGGTCTATGAAGTGATCAGACACATTATTCATTTGTTGGTGGATGATTTGGTGAAAGAAACCCAGCGACGTCTAGAAGAGTTCTCGCCAAGCAACATTGAGGATGTGCGTCATGGTTCACCCATGGTTGGCTTTTCTCCTAGCATGCGTGAGCAAGCAAGTGCCATGAAAAAATTTCTTTTCAAAAACTTGTATCGTCATCCACAAGTTCAATCCGTCACAAGCGAAGCGGCAAATATGGTTAAAGTGTTATTTGCACACTTTCAACAATCCCCGCATGACTTACCTGAGGGATTCAGGTCTGAAGATGCTTTACAGCGACGCATATCGCATTACATTGCTGGCATGACAGATCGTTTTGCGAATAAAGAATTCCATAAGTTGACTGCTTAAATGGCCAGACTTCAAAGAGTTGTACTTCCTGGTTATCCCCTGCACATGATGGTCAGAGGACACAACTCTCAAGATATTTTTACTACAGAAGAAGAAAAAAAATCTTATCTTGAGTGGCTCAAAGAAGCGGCCCGAGAATATGAGTTGGCCATTCATGCCTATTTGTTAATGCCCAATCATGTACATATTTTGGCCACCCCAAAAACAATTTTGAGTGCTTCTAAAGTCATGCAATCCATTGGGCGTCGCTATGCACAATTATTTAATCAAACGCATGGTTCAAGTGGTACTGTCTGGGAGGGTAGGTTTAAATCCTGCTTGATTGACCCTGAGGCTTACTTTTTGCTGGTTCAAAAATACATCGAACAAAATCCAGTGAGAGTTGGATTAGTTCAAAAGCCTGAAGAATGGGCTTGGTCTAGTTACCGACATCACGCTGGTTCTGAAACAGTCCCTTGGATTGCGGACCATCCTTCCTATTGGGCAATGGCCAATACCCCATTTGAGCGTCAAATGGCTTGGCAGAAGATAGCTTTAGAGCCATTAAGTAGCAATGACATTGAAAAAGTAAGCAAACACTTAAGCTATGGCTGGCCACTGGCAAGTGATATGTTTCTAAAACAATTGGCTTTCAAAACATCCAGGCCCTTACAGCCCCGGCTCGCTGGCAGACCAAAAAAGCCCTAAATATAGGTACTTTGCCATGATTTGGTGCATAAATTCCCTCATTTTAGATGAGTATGTCCCCAATTAAATCATTTGGAGAGCAGACCAATAAATAATTAGTGACAGACACCAATTATTTTTATTGCTTGCCCACGGGTAATCCCCTATAGTTGTCAAAAACCCCGTAATAACGGGGGCAAAGTCTTTAACAAAGACACCCATTGTTATTTATCAAGGAAATATCTGTGACTACTACTCCTTCATTGCGCCCTGAAGCGCAAGGTCTTTATGACCCCGTCAATGAACACGACGCTTGTGGCGTTGGTTTCGTTGCTCACATCAAAGGCCATAAAAGCCATGACATCGTTTCTCAAGGTTTAAAGATTCTTGAGAACATTGATCATCGAGGTGCGGTGGGTGCAGATCCATTGATGGGTGACGGTGCAGGTATTTTGATTCAAATACCGGAACAGTTCTATCGTGAGGAAATGGCCAAGCAAGGCGTCAATTTGCCGCCAGCAGGCGAGTATGGTGTTGGCATGGTTTTCCTGCCTAAGGAAAGTGCATCACGTTTAGCCTGTGAGCAAGAATTAGAAAGAACGGTTCGCATCGAGGGTCAAGTGGTGCTTGGCTGGAGAGATGTGCCAGTTGATGTAAGCATGCCAATGTCACCAACTGTTAAAAAAACAGAACCAGTAATCCGTCAGATTTTTATTGGTCGCGGTCGAGAAATCATGACAACCGATGCGCTTGAGCGCAAGTTGTATGTCATCAGAAAAACAGGCAGCCACGCAATTCAAGCATTACAACTTCAGCATGGCAAAGAATATTTTGTGACTTCAATGTCAGCCAGAACAGTGGTCTACAAAGGTCTTCTTTTGGCAAACCAAGTGGGTGCGTATTACGAAGATTTAAAAGATTCAAGAGTTGTATCAGCCTTGGCCTTGGTGCATCAGCGTTTTTCAACTAATACATTCCCAGCATGGGAATTAGCTCACCCATACCGAATGATTGCTCACAACGGAGAAATTAATACTGTTAAGGGTAACGTTAACTGGATCAACGCACGAACAGGAGCCATCAGCTCACCAGTGCTTGGCGATGACTTACAAAAATTATGGCCGTTGATTTATCCAGGTCAATCAGACACAGCCAGTTTTGATAACTGTTTAGAGTTATTGGTAATGGCTGGATACCCAATGGCGCACGCCATGATGATGATGATTCCTGAGGCGTGGGAGCAACACACATTGATGGATGACAACCGTCGCGCCTTCTATGAATACCATGCAGCGATGATGGAGCCGTGGGATGGTCCTGCAGCGATTGCTTTTACTGATGGCCGTCAAATTGGTGCAACATTAGATCGCAATGGTTTGCGTCCAGCACGTTATTACGTGACAGATGATGACTTGGTCATCATGGCCTCAGAGGCAGGTGTTTTAACTTTCCCAGAAAACAAAATTATTAAAAAATGGCGTTTGCAACCAGGCAAGATGTTCTTGATCGACATGGAGCAAGGCCGCATCATCGATGACGTAGAGTTAAAAGATGCCTTGGCAAAAGCAAAACCATACAAGAGCTGGATTGAAGCAGTTCGTATTAAATTGGATGAAATTAACGCAAGCGCTGCAGATCTAAAAGATGATGCAGAAAAAATTCGTCCGGCGGCTAGTTTGTTGGATCGCCAACAAGCCTTTGGTTACACCCAAGAGGATTTGAAGTTCTTAATGGCGCCGATGGCTTCATCAGGTGAAGAGGCAATTGGTTCAATGGGTAATGACAGCCCATTAGCAGTTCTATCAAATAAGAACAAGCCTTTGTACAACTACTTCAAGCAGCTGTTTGCTCAGGTAACCAATCCACCAATCGATCCTATTCGTGAAAACATGGTGATGTCTTTGGTTTCGTTCGTGGGGCCTAAGCCTAACTTGTTAGATACGAACAACATCAATCCACCGATGCGTTTAGAGGTGTCGCAACCTATTTTAGATTTTGATGACATCGCAAAAGTCCGTCATATTGAGCACTACACAGGCGGTAAGTTCCGCTCCTATGAATTGGATATTTGTTATCCATCAGCATGGGGTAAAGATGGTGTGGAGGCACGCCTTGCATCACTTTGTGCTGAAGCAGTGGATGCGGTTCACTCTGGTTACAACATTTTGATCATCAGTGATCGTCAAGTGGCCGCTGATCACGTGGCAATTCCTGCGTTGTTGGCAACATCAGCCATTCATCAACATTTGGTTGATAAAGGTTTGCGCACAAGCACTGGTTTAGTGGTTGAAACAGGAAGTGCGCGCGAGACTCACCACTTTGCATTATTAGCTGGTTACGGAGCTGAAGCAGTTCACCCGTACTTAGCGATGGAAACTTTGGTCGATATGGCCAAAGGTTTGAAGGGTGATTTGTCGGCCGAGAAAGTTGTTAAGAACTTCACAAAAGCGGTCGGCAAGGGCTTGCAAAAAGTTATGTCGAAGATGGGCATCTCAACCTATATGTCTTATACCGGTGCACAAATTTTTGAAGCCATTGGTTTGAATAAAGAGTTGATCAATAAATACTTCAAAGGTACTGCATCCAATGTGGGCGGTATTGGTATTTTTGAAGTTGCTGAAGAAGCATTGAAAATGCATAGCTTGGCATTTGGTAACGATCCAACACTGACTAATATGTTGGATGCTGGTGGTGAGTACGCTTTCCGTATCCGTGGTGAAGACCATATGTGGACCCCAGACTCTATTGCTAAGTTGCAACACTCAACTCGCCAGGGCCCGGACAAGGGCGGCTATCAAACTTATAAAGAGTATGCCAATATCATCAATGATCAAACCAAGCGTCATATGACTTTGCGCGGTTTGTTTGAATTCAAGATTGACCCTAATAAAGCGATTCCTTTGGACGAAGTTGAGTCAGCAAAAGAAATCGTGAAACGCTTTGCAACGGGCGCGATGTCATTGGGCTCTATTTCTACAGAGGCTCATGCAACCTTGGCCATCGCGATGAACCGCATTGGCGGTAAATCAAATACTGGTGAAGGTGGCGAAGACAACAAACGGTATCGCAATGAACTCAAAGGTATTGCCATCAAGAATGGTGAAACTTTAGCCAGTGTTCTTGGTGATGACGTGGTTGAAGCGAATATTCCATTGAGCGACGGCGACTCATTGCGCTCTAAGATCAAGCAAGTTGCCTCAGGACGTTTTGGGGTGACAGCTGAGTATTTAACTTCTGCTGATCAAATTCAGATCAAGATGGCTCAAGGTGCTAAGCCTGGTGAAGGCGGTCAGCTTCCCGGTAGCAAAGTATCAGATTACATCGGTAAATTACGTTATTCAGTGCCGGGCGTTGGTTTGATTTCTCCCCCTCCGCACCATGATATTTACTCAATTGAAGATTTGGCTCAATTGATTCATGATTTGAAAAACGTCAATAGTAAAGCTGACATTTCAGTGAAGTTAGTTTCTGAGGTGGGTGTTGGTACGGTTGCTGCTGGTGTTGCTAAGGCAAAAGCCGATCACGTTGTGATCGCTGGCCATGATGGCGGTACAGGCGCATCACCATTGTCATCCATCAAGCATGCTGGCAGCCCATGGGAATTGGGTCTTGCTGAAACACAGCAAACCTTGGTATTGAATGGTTTGCGCGGCCGTATTCGTGTGCAAGCGGACGGACAAATGAAGACGGGTCGTGACGTGGTGATTGGCGCCCTATTGGGTGCTGATGAATTTGGTTTTGCCACTGCGCCATTGGTGGTTGAAGGTTGCATCATGATGCGCAAGTGTCATTTGAATACTTGTCCAGTTGGTGTGGCAACACAAGATCCTGAATTGCGTAAGAAGTTTTCTGGCAAGCCAGAACACGTTGTGAATTTCTTCTTCTTCATTGCTGAAGAGGCTCGTGAAATCATGGCGCAGCTAGGTATCCGTAAATTTGACGATTTAATTGGTCACACAGAACTTTTGGATACCAAGAAGAGTATTGAGCACTGGAAAGCCCGCGGTTTGGATTTTTCAAAGATTTTCCAAGCGCCCAATGTTCCAGCAAGCGTGCCTAAGTTCCAAGTTGAAACTCAAGACCATGGTTTAACAACAGCCATGGATCATGCCTTGATTGAAAAATCAAAAGCTGCTTTAGAAAAAGGCGAGCGAGTTTCATTCATTCAACCAATTCGGAACGTGAACCGCACAGCTGGCGCAATGCTGTCTGGCGAAGTGGCAACACGTTATGGCCATGAGGGTTTGCCTGATGACACGATTCACATTCAATTGAACGGTACTGCTGGTCAGAGTTTCGCAGCCTTCTTGGCCCATGGCGTGACCATGGACTTGGTGGGTGACGGTAATGACTACGTGGGCAAAGGTTTATCAGGTGGTCGAGTGATTGTTCGTGCGCCGCATGAATTCCGTGGCGACACATCGCAAAATATCATCGTGGGTAACACAGTGCTTTATGGAGCAATTGCTGGTGAAGCGTTCTTCAACGGTGTGGCTGGTGAGCGTTTTGCAGTTCGTAACTCAGGTGCCATTGCAGTGGTTGAAGGCACAGGAGATCACGGTTGTGAATACATGACCGGCGGCACTGTTGTGGCTCTTGGTTTAACTGGGCGTAACTTTGCTGCGGGTATGAGCGGCGGTATTGCTTATGTTTACGATGAAGATGGTTTATTTGCTAAACGCTGCAATACCAGCATGGCAACGCTGGAGCCAGTTCTTAGTTCAGCAGAGCAAGGGGCCAAGATGCCTAAGCCAGAATGGCACGCTCCAGTAAATGTTAAAGAAGGTGGCGAGCGTTTAACGGATGAAGTCATTTTGAAGAATTTGATTGAACGTCATTTCAAACACACAGGCTCAGAGCGTGCAAAAGCAATTTTGGCTGACTGGGAAAAGTCTCGTGCACGTTTTGTCAAAGTGTTCCCGACTGAATACAAGCGGGCTTTGGGTGAACTTTGGGAGAAATCTCAAGGCAACAAACAAACAGCTTCTGTTTAAGTGATGAATCAAGAGATAAAGGAATAAAGATGGGTAAGGTCACTGGATTTATGGAATTTGAGCGTCTCAGCGAGCATTATGAGGAGCCACAAAAACGTGTGAAGCATTACAAAGAGTTTGTGATGACTTTGTCGGATGGTGAGGCGAAAACTCAAGGAGCACGTTGTATGGATTGCGGTATTCCGTTTTGCAATAGCGGCTGCCCAGTCAACAACATCATTCCTGATTTTAATGACTTGGTCTATCAGCAAGATTGGAAGAGTGCGATTGATGTCTTGCATTCAACCAATAACTTCCCTGAGTTCACCGGCCGCATCTGCCCAGCACCTTGCGAATCTGCTTGTACGCTCGGCATTAATGAAGCCCCCGTGGGCATCAAATCGATTGAGCACGCCATCATTGATAAGGCATGGGCCAATGATTGGGTTAAGCCACTCATCGCCAAACAAAAAACTGGCAAAAAAATAGCCATCGTTGGATCGGGTCCTGCGGGTATGGCAGCTGCACAGCAATTAGCGCGTGTAGGTCACGACGTCACGTTGTACGAAAAGAACGATCGTGTCGGTGGTTTGTTGCGCTATGGCATCCCTGACTTCAAGATGGAAAAGATTTTGATTGATCGTCGTGTCGAGCAGATGAAAGCCGAAGGCGTGAAATTTGAAACTGGTACTTTTGTTGGTAAAGACACTTTGGGTAAAGAAGTTAAGAATTATTCAAAGAAAGTGGTTTCTCCAGATCAATTACAAAAAGATTTTGATGCTGTGGTGATCACAGGCGGTGCAGAGCAGCCGCGTGATCTGCCCGTGCCTGGTCGTGAGCTTTCAGGTATTCACTACGCATTAGAATTCTTGATTCCGCAGAATAAAGAAGTTGCTGGTGATAAGAAAAATGAAATCCGTGCAGACGGTAAGTATGTGATCGTGATTGGTGGTGGTGACACTGGTTCAGATTGTGTGGGCACATCCAATCGTCATGGTGCAGCATCGATTTCTCAATTTGAATTATTGCCGCAGCCACCTGAGCAAGAAAACAAGCCATTGGTTTGGCCTTATTGGCCAACCACGTTGCGCACATCGTCATCGCACGATGAAGGTTGTGATCGTGATTGGTCAGTAGCTACCAAGCGCTTTGAAGGTAAAAACGGCAAGGTTGAAAAACTGATTGGTGTGCGTCTTGAGTGGAAAGACGGCAAGATGCAAGAAATTGCCGGCAGCGAATTTGAAATGAAAGCAGATTTGGTGTTTTTGGCTATGGGCTTTGTGTCGCCAGCCCAGCAAGTATTGGATGCTTTTGGCGTTGAAAAAGATCTTCGCGGTAATGCCAAAGCCAGCACCGAAGGTGAAAAAGCTTATTACACCAATGTGCCTAAGATTTTTGCTGCAGGAGATATGCGTCGTGGTCAATCTTTGGTGGTGTGGGCCATTCGTGAAGGTCGTCAATGTGCTCGAGCCGTTGACGAGTTTTTGATGGGTAGCAGCGTTTTGCCGCGTTAATTGATTAAATTTGATCAGCTATTGATACACTGCCATCATGGTTACAATAAAAAACATGGTGGCAGTCTGTAAATGACAAATCCTACTGAATCAATCGTTTCACTAAAGGGCGTCGACTTCTCGTATGCGCCTGGGGAAAGAAATATTCTTTCTGGTCTCAACATGGAGTTTCCGCGCGGCAAAGTCATCGCCGTGATGGGCGGTTCGGGTTGCGGCAAAACCACGGTCTTGCGTTTGATTGGTGGGCAGGTCACTGCACAGCAAGGTGAGGTGATGTTTGAGGGTCAGAATGTTGGTGTGATGAACACCGAACAATTGATGGCCGCACGCCGTCGCATGGGCATGCTATTCCAGTTCGGTGCTTTATTCACTGACATGAGCGTGTTTGAAAATGTGGCTTTCCCACTGCGCGAACATACCAAAGTCAGTGAATCAACTCTGCGCGATTTGGTGTTGATGAAGCTTAATGCGGTTGGTTTACGTGGCGCGCGTGATTTAATGCCGGCGCAAATCTCAGGTGGCATGGCCAGACGCGTGGCTCTTGCCAGGGCCATTGCACTCGATCCTCCTTTGATCATGTATGACGAGCCATTTGCTGGCTTGGATCCGATTTCTTTGG
Source organism: Polynucleobacter meluiroseus (assembly GCA_945867755.1). Taxonomy (GTDB): domain Bacteria; phylum Pseudomonadota; class Gammaproteobacteria; order Burkholderiales; family Burkholderiaceae; genus Polynucleobacter; species Polynucleobacter meluiroseus_D. The sequence continues at coordinate 13,685 of CAMBJN010000001.1, read as the reverse complement.
GTATCACTGCCCGCTTGATTAAAAATATGAATCAAGCTTTGGGCGCTACCAGTATTTTGGTCACGCACGATATTCCAGAAACTTTTGAAATTGCAGATTATGTTTATTTCATTGCGAACGGAACCATTGCTGCCCAAGGTACCCCTCACGATTTGAGGCTTTCTACAGATCCCTTTGTGAAGCAATTTGTTTCTGCTGATCCTGATGGTCCGGTGCCATTCCATTACCCAGGCAAAACATTGGCTGAAGATTTTGGGGCTAATGCATGAGCAGCGTTTTAAATGTATTGGGTAATTTGGGAGCTTTTGTGCGAGAGCATCTTGTGGGGTTGGGTTATGCCGCAAGAATGTTTGTCATCATCATGCGACGCTCAGCATTTTTGCTCAAGCGCCCACGTTTGATCACTGATCAAGTTCACTTTCTTGGTAATTACTCTTTTGTGATCATTGCCGTCTCGGGCTTATTTGTTGGTTTTGTTTTGGGTTTGCAAGGCTATTACACCTTGAATCGTTACGGCTCTGAGCAAGCGCTTGGTTTATTGGTAGCCTTGTCATTGGTTCGTGAATTAGGCCCGGTGGTCACGGCACTTTTATTTGCGGGTCGAGCCGGAACATCTTTGACCGCTGAAATTGGCCTCATGAAAGCCGGTGAGCAATTAAGCGCCATGGAAATGATGGCCGTTGACCCTTTGACAAGAGTCATTGCCCCAAGACTTTGGGCTGGCATTATCGCCATGCCAATTTTGGCTGCTATTTTTAGTGCAGTGGGCATCATGGGCGGTTATTTGGTGGGTGTACCATTGATTGGTGTGGATGACGGCGCGTTTTGGGCACAAATGCAAGCAGGTGTCGATGTGGTGAACGATATCGGTAATGGCGTGATTAAGAGTATGGTATTTGGTGTCGCCGTCACTTTTATTGCTTTGTATCAGGGCCATGAAGCCAAACCAACCCCAGAGGGTGTTGCAAGGGCAACCACCCGCACGGTGGTGATTGCTTCCTTAGCGGTATTAGCACTGGATTTCCTTTTAACTGCAGTGATGTTCTCAAGCTGATAAAGTCTTATAAAATCTGTAAATAATATGAAAAAACAATCATTAGATATCTGGGTCGGTTTATTTGTGGCGCTTGGCCTCTTGGCTTTGCTATTTTTGGCTTTGAAAGCAGGAAATATGAGTGCTTTTACTTTTGAGCCAACATATCAGGTAAGCGCCAAATTCGATAATGTCGGGGGATTGAAGCCGCGAGCTCCTGTGAAGAGTGCGGGCGTCGTGGTTGGCCGTGTTTCGGAAATTCGTTTTGATGACCAAAGTTATCAAGCCACTGTTTTTATGAATTTAGAAGAGCGTTACAAATTCCCTAAAGACAGTTCTGCCAAGATTTTGACTTCTGGTTTGTTGGGTGAGCAATACATTGGTTTAGAGGCCGGTGGTGACGAAGCCATGATCGCGGGTGGCAGTAAGTTGGCCCAAACACAATCAGCCATCGTTTTGGAAAACTTGATTAGTCAGTTTTTATATAACAAAGCCTCTGATGGGGCGCCAGCAGATAAAAAATAAAGCGCACTTTAATAAAACAAAGCAGACTAACGATTCAATATGTTGAACTTAATCAATAAAACAATCATAAAAAAACTCTTGATGTTCGGGGTGATCGTGATGACTGGCTGTGCTACCACTCAGCAAAATGAGCGTGTGGCTAAGATTGATCCTTTTGAGCCGATGAATCGAGCTGTTTTTTCATTCAATGAAGTGGCTGATGATTATTTGATCAAGCCTATTGCAGAAGCCTATAAATTTGTTTTACCTGAATTTGCGCGCACAGGTGTGACGAATTTCTTTGGTAACATCAATGATGTGTTGATCGCAGCAAATAATTTATTGCAAGCTAAGCCTGTGGAGGCTGCCAATGACATTGGGCGATTTTTAATTAACTCAACCATTGGTATTTTGGGTTTATTTGATGTCGCAACTGATATGGGTTTGGATAAGAATAGAGAAGACTTTGGACAGACCCTTGGTGTTTGGGGTCTGCCTGACGGTCCTTACGTAGTATTGCCATTCTTTGGAGCAAGCAATGTGAGAGATACGGTTGGTTTAGTCGTAGATATCGAAACTGATTTCATGATGAATACCAATAAGCTCAATAGTGATGAAAAAATCGCTGTGAACTTACTCAAGACGATCAACCGCCGAGCCAATTTGTTGGATGCGGGGCAGTTGTTAGAAGACGCCGCATTTGATAAGTACAGTTTTGTGCGAGATGGTTACATTCAGCGTCGTCGCAATCAAATTCATGATGGCAATCCCCCTCCCCTGAAAGAGGAAGATTGAGCTTCTGAAATTCCTCCGCATTATCTATACAATTCAGTTATCTGATTCATACCTGTTAAATAAGGCACTTTGGCAAATGATGCACCCTATTCTGAATAAAACATTTGCAGTAATGGCATTGACTTTAATAACTGCCACTGCTTCTTTTGCTCAAGCGCAACAAGAAAATGTAGGCGCCAACGCCAACATAAATACCCCAGACGGTTTGGTTAAGTATGTGGTTGAAGATGTGATGAGCATCATCAAATCTGATAAAGCCATACAAAGTGGCGATTTTAGAAAAATAAATGCATTGGTAGATCAAAAAATATTGCCATACAGTGATTTTCAAAAAACCACTCGTCTGGCCATGGGCCGCAATTGGCCGAAAGCAACGCCTGCGCAACAGGCCTTGATCACTCAAGAATTTAAAACATTGCTGATACGTATCTATGGTGGCGCATTGGCACAAGTTAAAGATCAAAAGATTCAATACAAGCCATTAAGAGCCTCAGCAGATGACACAGATGTGATTGTTAGAACAGCGGTCGTTGGTAAGGGTGAGCCCATTCAACTTGACTACCGCCTTGAAAAAACAGGTAATACTTGGCGCGTGTATGACATCAACATCTTGGGCGCTTGGTTAATTGAGTCTTATCGTAATCAATTCAATGATCAAGTCAGCAAGGGTGGCATTGATGGCTTGATTCAGTTTTTACAACAAAGAAATAATTCTTTGGCCAATGCTAGATAATGACGACTACTAGCTTTAGATTTCCTACAAAGATTGATCACGCGAATGTTGAGGGCGTGTTGGCCAACGGGCTTGGCATGATGAAGACTTTGGCTCAGGGAAGTTTGATGGTGATTGATTGTAAGGACTTGCAGTCCTTTGACTCTAGTGCCTTGAGTATTATTTTATCGATGAAGCGCCAAGCTCAAGTCCAGTCAGTCAACGTTCAATTAAATGCCATACCTGAAAAACTAGCGAGCCTAGCAACGGTTTATGGTTTATCAGATGTTGTGCTGGCATGAGCGCAATTGAATTTAAAAACCTCAGTAAAAATTACGGCCCTTTACTAGCACTTGATGACATTAATTTAAGTATTAAAAAGGGTGAGTTTTTTGGATTATTAGGCCCTAATGGTGCTGGTAAGACAACTCTCATTTCAATCTTGGCTGGTTTGTGTAAGCCAAGCCATGGTCAAGTCAAGGTCATGGGCCACGATGTTCAATCAGACTTTCGAGCGGCCAGACGTTTGTTAGGGGTAGTTCCTCAAGAATTGGTTTTTGATCCCTTTTTTAATGTTCGTGAAACCTTGGAATTTCAGTCAGGTTATTTTGGCATTAATAATAACGATGCGTGGATCGATGAAATCATGCATCACTTGGGCCTCACCGACAAAGCCGATAAGAATATGCGAGCCCTTTCTGGCGGCATGAAGCGACGTGTATTAGTCGCTCAAGCCCTGGTTCATCGCCCGCCCGTGATTGTTTTGGATGAGCCAACAGCAGGCGTTGATGTTGAATTGCGCCAATCTCTTTGGAAATTCATCAGTCGCTTAAATCAAGAAGGCCATACGATTGTGCTGACCACTCATTACCTTGAAGAGGCAGAGCAATTGTGTAATCGGATCGCGATGCTGAAAAAAGGTCAAATCGTGGCTTTAGACACCACTGCGAATTTATTAGCAAGGGTTAAAAATCCAAATGCCAAAGATGGCGACTTAGAAGATGTCTTCATGCAAATCATGCAAGAGGAGAGTGCCTCTTGAATCAGTTGAATATGGACACCCTTGAATCAAGCAGTGGTTTTTATGCGCTATTCTATAAAGAAGTCAAAAGATTTTGGCGAGTAAGTTTTCAGACGGTGGCGGCACCAGTTTTAACGGCCATCTTGTATCTGATGATTTTTGGTCACGTCTTGGAAGACCATGTCAAAGTTTATGACGCGATTAGCTACACCGCATTTTTGATTCCCGGTTTGGTGATGATGAGTTTGTTACAAAATTCTTTCGCTAACACCTCTTCATCTTTGATTCAGTCAAAAATCACGGGCAATTTGATTTTTGTTTTACTGGCACCGCTGTCGCATTTTGAGTTCTTCTCCGCTTATGTCTTGGCTGCGATGGTCAGGGGTATAGCAGTGGGCGCCGGGGTATTTTTAGCAACATGTTGGTTCACTGACATCAGCTTTTATCAACCTTTATGGATTTTGGTGTTTGGCTTGCTGAGCGCAGCATTGTTGGCGGCGCTGGGATTGATCGCAGGCATTTGGGCTGAGAAGTTTGATCAGTTGGCAGCATTCCAGAATTTTTTCATCATGCCCGCTACGATGTTATCGGGAGTTTTTTATTCGATTCACAGCTTGCCACCGATTTGGCAAACCATTTCGCATTTCAATCCATTCTTCTACATGATTGATGGTTTTAGATATGGATTTTTTGGTGTTTCTGATGTGTCACCATGGTTCAGTTTGGTAATCATCAGTGTTTTCTTTTTGGGGGTGGCGGCTTTAACCCTCAAACTCTTATCAATCGGTTATAAATTAAGACATTGATGGCTGTTATTTAAAGGAGATATTCCTGTGTTGCCAACACCCGAACAAGTCAAAACCTATATTGCCAATGGCATCAATTGTCTTCATCTTGAAGTTGAGGGCGATGGCCAGCATTTCTTTGCTACGATTGTGAGTGCTGACTTTGAAGGTTTGCGTTTAGTCCAACGCCATCAAAAAGTCTATACAGCTTTAGGCGATCGAATGAAATCTGAAATTCATGCCCTATCATTCAAGGCATTGACTCCAGAAGAGCATGCGGCTGGAAAATAATTAAAAGGTTATAAAGACGTGGATAAGTTATCAATACAAGGCGGCATTCCTTTAAAGGGTGAGATCACCATCACTGGTGCGAAAAATGCAGCCCTGCCGATTTTATGTGCAGGTCTTTTAAGTGCTGAGCCCATTACCTTGAGAAATCTGCCTGATTTACAGGATGTGCGCACGATTCTAAAAATTTTGGCGCAGATGGGTTTGAAGATCACATTCCCTAACCCGGATGATCGTTCAGTGGTTATTTTGGATGGCTCTGATATTCATACGCCAGAAGCTTCGTATGACTTGGTGAAAACCATGCGCGCATCTATTTTGGTGTTGGGCCCACTGTTGGCGCGTTTTGGTCACGCCAAAGTGTCTTTGCCGGGCGGTTGTGCGATTGGTGCGCGCCCAGTGGATCAGCACATCAAAGGTTTAAAAGCCATGGGCGCAGACATTCATATTGAGCATGGTTACATTGAAGCGAAGTTTGGTAAAAATCCAAATGCTTTGGTGGGCGCAAAAATTTTGACTGACATGATCACGGTGACTGGTACAGAAAATTTGATGATGGCAGCGGTTTTAGCTGAAGGTGAAACAGTTTTAGAAAATGCTGCCCGTGAACCAGAGGTGACTGATTTAGCAGAATTGCTGATCAAGATGGGTGCAAATATCCAGGGCCTTGGCACCGATCGTTTGATCATCAGGGGAGTTAAAGCTTTGCATGGCGCTGAGCACAGCATCATTCCTGATCGTATTGAAACCGGCACATTCATGTGTGTGGCAGGTGCCATGGGTGAGTTAGGTGCTGATTTGATGATCAAAAATTCCCGACCAGATACTTTGGATGTGGTGATTGAAAAATTGCGCGAAGCTGGTTTGAAGATTGAATTGGGTACTGATTGGATCCATGTCACGATGAATCAACGCCCCAAGGCGGTGAGCTTTAAGACTTCTGAATATCCAGCTTTCCCAACAGATATGCAAGCCCAGTTCATGGCCATGAATGCCATTGCGACTGGCACGTCACGGGTCATGGAAACCATCTTTGAAAATCGCTTCATGCACGTACAAGAGCTGAACCGCTTGGGTGCCAATATTGTGATTGAGGGCAATACTGCCACGACCGAGGGTGTACAGAGCCTGTCTGGAGCCATTGTGATGGCCACAGATTTACGGGCATCTGCCAGTTTGGTGATTGCGGGCTTGGCCGCTCAGGGCGAAACGGTTGTCGACCGCATCTACCATTTGGACCGCGGATATGACCGCATGGAGAAAAAATTAGCCGCAGTTGGCGCTAACATCGTTCGCGTGAAATAATAGAGTCATGTCCAAAATGATTACATTGGCCTTATCCAAGGGCCGTATCTTTGATGAAACTTTGCCGATGCTAGCAAAGGCGGGTATCACTGTGTCTGAAGATCCTGAAACTTCACGCAAACTAATTCTGTCAACGTCCAATCCTAATTTGCGCGTGATCATCGTCAGAGCCTCCGATGTGCCAACGTATGTGCAATACGGTGCTGCTGATTTAGGGGTGGCTGGTTATGATGTATTGGCAGAGCATGGCATGGATGGTTTGTATGCGCCAATTGATTTGGGTATTGCCAAGTGCCGTATGTCAGTCGCTGTTCGTGAAGGATTTGATTATGCGAACGCGGTGCGTCAAGGTGCGCGTTTGCGAGTTGTGACAAAGTATGTCGAGCAGGCGCGCGAACACTTTGCCAATAAAGGCGTTCACGTAGATTTGATCAAGTTATATGGTTCGATGGAGTTGGGCCCGCTGGTGGGGTTGGCTGATGCGATTGTGGATTTGGTGTCTACCGGCAATACCTTGAAAGCAAATCAATTGAAAGAAGTTGAAGTGATCAGCCAGATCAGCTCTCGGTTGGTGGTTAATCAGGCGGCTTACAAAAGACGTCGTGCTGATTTGCAGCCTTTACTAGATGCTTTTTCAAAAGTGTAATGCTCTGATCATGACCAAGCTTGTTCGCCAACTCAATAGTCAAGACGCTGATTTTTCTTCAGCACTCAAAAAGCTATTGGCTTTTGATGCGGCAGATGATGCAGCAATTGATTTGACAGCAGCAAAAATTTTGGCTGATGTCAAAAAGCGTGGTGACCAAGCTGTTTTGGAATACACACAACAATTTGATCGTTTGCCTAAAGAGCAAGCCTCTTCAATCAAAGCATTAGAAATTACAAAAGCAGAATTGTTGGCAGCGCTTGAATCTTTGCCAAAAGATCAAAGGATGGCTTTAGAGGTAGCGGCTGCCAGAGTCAAAAGTTATCACGAGCGTCAAAAGATTGAATCAGGTTGTCATAGCTGGGACTACGCTGATGAAGACGGGACTCGTTTGGGTCAAAAAGTAACACCTTTGGATCGCGCAGGTTTGTATGTTCCTGGCGGTAAGGCTGCTTATCCATCATCTGTGTTGATGAACGCCATTCCTGCAAAAGTGGCAGGCGTGAGTGAAGTCATCATGGTCGTGCCAACTCCAGATGGCGTGCGCAATCCACTGGTTTTAGCTGCAGCCGCAGTTGCTGGTGTGGACCGAGCGTTCACGATTGGTGGTGCTCAAGCAGTGGGTGCATTGGCTTACGGTACTGAAACAATTCCAGCGGTTGATAAGATTGTGGGTCCTGGTAATGCTTATGTGGCTGCTGCTAAGCGTCGCGTATTCGGTACTGTGGGTATCGACATGATTGCCGGACCTTCTGAAATCTTGGTTTTGTGTGATGGCAATACCAATCCAGATTGGATTGCGATGGATTTGTTCTCGCAAGCTGAGCATGATGAATTGGCGCAATCAATTCTGTTGTGCCCAAGTCAAGCATTCATTGATCAAGTACAAGCGAGCATCTTGAAGTTTTTGCCAGAGATGCTAAGGCAGGCTGTAATTAAAAAGTCATTACAAGATCGTGGTGCGATGATTTTGGTCAAAGATATGCATGAGGCCTGTGAGATTGCTAATTCAATTGCAGCTGAACATTTAGAAATTTGCGCGGACAATCCTCGCCAATGGGCAGAGTTGATTCGTCATGCGGGCGCAATTTTCATGGGCCCATACACCAGCGAATCTTTGGGTGATTATTGCGCAGGCCCGAATCACGTTTTACCAACGATGAGAACTTCGCGTTTTTCATCTCCTTTGGGTGTTTATGATTTCATCAAGCGTTCAAGCATGATCGAAGTTAGTGAAGTGGGCGCGCAGAAGTTAGGCCAAATCGCCAGCACTTTGGCGCACGGCGAAGGTTTGCAAGCGCACGCAAGAGCTGCAGAGCTAAGACTCAAGAAGTAAATCTAATAGTAAATCCAATAAAAAGTATTAAAAGTAATGGTACACAGTTTGTGTGCCATTACTTTTGTCGATTTGATTTCTTGCTTATAAAAACTATAAAATTCTGTTTTAAGAGGAGATAGTATGAGCATGACATTATTCAGCACCCTTCAATACTCAAAAGAATTACAAGCGGTTGGATTCAGTCAATCTCAAGCAGAGGTCATCGCCGAAGGTGTGGGCATGAATTTAAATGCCACACATGACTTTGCGACTAAGAAAGAGTTGTACGAAGTCAGAGATCAACTGAATGAAAAAATTGATCAAAAGTTTGATCATCTAGATAAGAAAATTGATCTTCTTGATGTGAAATTTAAACACTTGGACGGTAAGGTTTCCCATTTAGAAGACAAAATTAACTGCATGGCAGATGTGTTAACTAGCAAACTATTCAATCGTCTGGGAGGTCTGATGGTCGCATGCATGTCAGTGGGTATTAGTGCAGTGGCATTTTTTACAAGAGGTATTGCATAAATGGATGCCGATGCAACATTTGTTACTAGAAGTGATTTGAAAGAAATGATGCAAGAGTTTCGCTTTGAGATGACTCATCTTGAGCATCGGTTGATCAACAAGGTTGGTGCGATTGTGATTGGCATTGCCACCGTGATGATGTTTTTAGATTGTTTTCTGCCGTCTTTTCAATGATTCAAAAGCTTTGTCTTCACACAGACTTTAAAGAATCTCTTTGATCGCTTTCACCAGGGCAGCGCATTGCTCGTCAGTGCCAATGGTGATGCGAAGATACTGATCAATCCTTGGCAATTTAAAGTGACGCACGATGATATGCTTTTCGCGGAGTGCCGCAGCCAATTGCGCCGCATTGTGTTTCGGATATTTCGTGAAAATAAAATTAGCCAAAGATGGAATTATTTCAAAACCCAAAGTTTTTAATGTTTGCACCAAACTCTCGCGAGTGTTGATGACTGCTTGACTGATCTTGTTCAAGTAATCTTGATCTTCAATAGCAGCCATGGCGCCGGCCATGGCTAGCTTATCAATCGGGTAAGAGTTAAAACTGTTTTTAACTCGCTCTAACGCTTCAATCAAATCAGGGTGGCCAACGGCATAGCCAACGCGCAAGCCGGCCAAAGCATAAGACTTTGATAAGGTGTGTGTGACCAAGAGATTGTTATACCGCTTGATCAAAGAGACGGCTGATGCTGTGCCAAAAGCAACATAAGCTTCATCAATCACCACAACGCTGCCTTGATTTGATTCAAGAAGTTTTTCAATATCTTTTAAAGGTAAAGCCTTGCCTGTAGGTGCGTTAGGGTTTGGGAAAATGATTCCCCCGTTGCGGCCATTGTTTTTCTTTAAATAGTCATCGACTGAAATTGAAAAGTCATCACTTAGGGGGATGTTCTCAAAAGAAATACCATAGAGTTTGCAGTAGACCGGATAAAAACTGTAGGTGATGTCTGGAAACAGAATGGGGTGCTCGTGTTTGAGTAAACCTAAAAACGCATGAGCCAAGACTTCATCTGAACCATTACCGACAAATACTTGATTGGGTGTTAGGCCATGAAGTTTGGCGATGCTTTGCTTTAAGGCATCTGAATTGGGATCCGGGTAAAGACGCAGGGCCTCGGTATTGGCTGCAGCAATGGCGGCCAACGCTTTGGGCGACGGCCCATAAGGACTCTCATTGGTATTGAGCTTGATGAGCTGGCTTAATTTGGGTTGTTCGCCCGGAACATAGGGCGTTAACTCTTTAACAGTTTTGCTCCAAAAACGGCTCATCTTCTTGTCTTGCCTTATTAATTCAGTAATTTATATGGTTATTTCAATGATTTTTAGCTAATTTCGTTCAGAATCAGCACCTTCAGAAGATTACCACGGGGTGGAATTTCAGGGGGACGGTGATATTATGACGGAATGCGTAACGTAGATGTCATTCGAAACACCTCAGAAACCCAAATTCAGGTTGTTCTCAATCTGGATGGAACGGGTAAAGCTCAACTCAATTCTGGGGTTCCATTCCTCGATCACATGTTGGATCAAATTGCTCGACACGGCATGATTGATTTGGCTGTTACAGCCAAAGGCGATACACACATTGATGATCACCACACAGTTGAAGATGTGGGCATCACTTTGGGTCAGGCAATTGCCAAGGCAGTGGGCGACAAAAAAGGCATCACCCGTTATGGCCATTCTTATGTGCCTTTGGATGAAACCTTGTCACGCGTGGTGATTGATTTTTCAGGTCGCCCAGGTTTGGAATTCCATGTGCCGTTCACGCGTGCACGTGTGGGTGACTTTGATGTTGATTTAACGATTGAGTTTTTCCGCGGGTTCGTGAACCACGCGGGAGTGACCCTGCACATCGATAATATTCGTGGCATCAATGCGCACCATCAAATTGAAACGGTGTTCAAGGCCTTTGGCCGTGCTTTGCGCATGGCTTTGGAATTAGATCCTCGCGCCAGTGGTGTGGTTCCTTCTACAAAAGGTAGCTTGTAAATACTCGGCAAAATTTGCTAGAACTCATTTACCCACCTTTCAGTTATTAGGTTCAGACCTTGTCTAAAAATTCACCGAGCATTGCCATTGTTGATTACGGAATGGGTAATTTGCGTTCTGTTGCTCAAGCATTGATGCATGCAGCCCCTGAAGCAAAAGTGACGATTTCTTCAAAAGTGGCAGAAATCAAAGCGGCTGATAAGGTGGTTTTACCAGGGCAAGGTGCCATGCCTGATTGCATGACGCATTTACAAGAATCTGGTTTATTGGACGCCGTTTTAGAAGCGAGTCGCACCAAACCCATGTTGGGTGTTTGTGTGGGCGAGCAAATGTTGTTTGAGAGCAGTGCCGAAGTTCGTTTTGACGCGCCCGCCGGAACAAAGGTCACGCCTGGTTTGGGTTTACTGCCGGGCAAGGTGATTCGTTTTGATTTGGCAGGAAAGAATCAGGCCGATGGCTCTCATTTCAAAGTACCACACATGGGCTGGAATCAAGTTCAACAAACGCAAGCTCATGCACTATGGGAGGGCATTCCAGATAATGCCTCGTTTTATTTTGTGCACAGCTACTATGCAGTTCCGGCTAATTCAGCTCATACTGTGGGTGTCACGGACTATGGTTCTTTATTTACATGTGCCGTGGCAAAAGATAATATTTTTGCAACACAGTTTCATCCAGAAAAAAGCGCACACTTAGGTTTGCGTTTGTATCAGAATTTCACTCGTTGGCAACCTTAAACATTATTTATTAAATACCTATCATGTTGTTAATACCTGCAATTGATCTTAAACAAGGCCACTGTGTTCGTTTGGAACAAGGTGATATGGATAAAGTCACGACTTTCTCGGAAGATCCGGGCGCCATGGCAAAGCACTGGGTTGATCAGGGTGCGCGTCGTTTGCACTTGGTTGACTTGGATGGCGCGTTTGCTGGCAAACCTAAAAATGAGTCGGCCATCAAATCAATTTTAAAAGCTGTTGGTGACGATATTCCCGTTCAGTTGGGTGGCGGCATTCGTGATCTTGAAACCATTGAGCGTTTGTTGGATGACGGCATCAGCTACGTAATCATTGGTACGGCTGCGGTGAAGAGCCCAGGATTTTTACAAGACGCATGCGTTGCTTTCCCCGGACACATCATTGTTGGTTTAGATGCCAAAGATGGCAAAGTGGCCACGGATGGTTGGAGCAAGCTCACCGGCCATGAAGTGATTGATTTGGCAAAAAAATACGAAGACTATGGTGTTGAAGCAATTGTGTATACCGACATTGGCCGTGATGGCATGTTGCAAGGTATCAATATGGATGCTACGGTGAAATTAGCCGAAGCTGTGAACATTCCGATCATTGCCAGCGGCGGCTTGACCAATATGAAAGACATCGATGCTTTGTGCGCTGCTGAGCCTGAAGGTGTGATGGGCGTGATCGCGGGTCGTGCAATTTATACCGGTGATCTTAATTTGGCCAAGGCTCAGAAGTATGCCGACAGTAAAAAATAAAGTTACCAATTAATAAAACCATCAATAACAGCATCAGTTATCAAATAAACAAATAAACAAATAAAAAAGTAATAAAAACATTCATGCTTTCAAAAAGAATCATCCCTTGTTTAGATGTCACCGCAGGACGGGTGGTGAAGGGCGTGAATTTTGTTGAGTTGCGCGATGCTGGTGACCCTGTTGAAATTGCCAAGCGTTATGACGATCAGGGTGCTGATGAAATTACTTTTTTAGATATCACCGCTACATCTGATGAGCGCGATTTGATTTTGCACATCATTGAAGATGTGGCTTCACAGGTATTTATTCCACTGACAGTAGGTGGTGGTGTTCGCGCTGTGGCCGATGTGCGTCGCTTACTTAATGCTGGTGCTGATAAGGTGGGGATGAACTCTGCCGCCGTGGCCAACCCAGATTTGGTTTCTGATTCTGCTGCTAAGTATGGTTCGCAATGTATTGTGGTGGCGATCGACGCCAAACAAACTTCGCCAGGAGTATGGGAAGTATTCACGCATGGTGGTCGTAAAAATACCGGTATCAATGCTATTGCTTGGGCGCAAGAAGTGGCCAAGCGTGGCGCTGGAGAAATCTTGTTGACCAGCATGGACCGTGATGGCACAAAAAATGGATTTGATTTAGAGCTGACCAAGGCAGTGAGTGATGGTGTTGCTGTGCCAGTGATTGCATCAGGTGGTGTGGGTAATTTGCAGCACTTGGCAGATGGCATTACCAAAGGCCATGCTGATGCTGTACTGGCCGCTAGTATTTTTCACTTTGGTGAATACACTGTAGGTCAAGCCAAGCAGTTGATGGCTGAGCAAGGTATACCGGTGCGCTTGTAGCACCCAACCCAATCGATTTGGAATTTACATGAGTGATAAAAACGCACAATCAAATAACTGGCTAGACCAAGTGACTTGGAATGAGCAGGGCTTGGTAGCTGTGATCGCTCAAGAGTTTGATACAGGCGATGTGTTGATGATGGCGTGGATGAACCGCGAGTCATTACAAATGACCCTTGAAAAAGGCGAAGCTGTTTACTGGTCTCGCTCAAGAAAAAAGATCTGGCACAAGGGTGAAGAATCTGGGCACGTGCAAAAGGTGAAAAGTATTCATTTGGATTGTGATGGTGATACGATTTTGATCAAGGTGGATCAAAAAGACAGAATTGCATGTCACACAGGTGAGCACAGCTGTTTTTTCTTAGATTTAGAAAAAACACCTAATGGCCCTGTTTGGAAAAAATAGTTTAGAGTT